>JAJPYH010000214.1 GCA_021205045.1 Lachnospiraceae bacterium
GCTGGCATAAAATCAAATGAAGGTATAGCCAGTTAATTATTATTCGATGTACTAGTTTTGTCTTTTATCTGGACGCGGATGAGAATGACGCTTTCTGCGAGTGCTATGCCCGCTATGAGGACAAGAACTTTCCTGTGATAGACTGGCTGGATAAGAACCGAAAGACCGATGTGGAGATGTACCGGGATTTTGCAGCGGAGCAGGAGGTGCTTTATCGGCTGTCGGGGTGGCTTCCTCAGGCCAATCTGAAGCGCCGGGAATTTAGCTGCGGCGGGGATGAGGACAGGATTTACCGGCTGATGAGCGAGGGCGTGGAAGAACTGCTTACTCTGGGTGAGGTACAGTGCACGGATCGATTCCGTTCCCGCAGAAGATTTAAGAAGGTGAAGGTCTCCGTGGGAGTTTCTGTCTCCAGCGGGCTTCTGGATCTGGATATTACCACAGATAATGTGCCGCCGGAGGAGCTTCTGGACCTTCTGAGCAGTTACCGGGCCAGAAAGAATTATTATCGGCTGAGGGATGGCTCTTATGTAAATCTGGATGACCAGTCCCTGGAGCTTTTGGCGGAGCTGATGGATTCCATGCGGGTGAAGCCGAAGGAATTTGTGCAGGGCAAGATGCATCTGCCTCTGTACCGTACCCTGTATCTGAATAAGATGCTGGAAGAAAATGAGAGCGTCTACAGCGACAGGGACAGCCGTTTCCGGGAGATGGTCAAGGAGTTTAAGACTGTCAACGATGCGGACTTCGACGTGCCGGAGAGCCTTTCCAAAATCATGCGGCCCTATCAGAAGGACGGCTACAAGTGGCTGAGGACGCTGGAGGCCTGGCAGTTTGGAGGTATTCTGGCGGATGATATGGGACTGGGCAAGACGCTGCAGATGATTGCGCTGCTGTTGTCGGCGAAGGAGAGGCGGGAGGATTCGGATTGTGAGGCGGAGGAGGTTGTTGCTGCTGCGGATACAGTGTCTGATGACACGATGGTTGTAGTGATGAAAACCGGAAGGGGAAGAAAAGAAGAAGAGGATAAAGATGTGGAGCTTGTGACTGCGGTTCCTGTTCTGGAGGAAGAGCCGAAGCCTGTCGGCACCTCCCTGGTAGTAGCCCCCGCTTCTTTAGTATTCAACTGGGGAGAGGAGTTCGCGCGCTTCGCTCCGTCTCTTAAGATTTTACTGGTCACGGGTAATCAGGAGGAGCGTCAGGCAAAGATTGCCTCTTACCAGGACTACGATGTGTTGGTGACATCCTACGATCTGTTAAAAAGAGACATCCATCACTATGAGGGGCTGGAGTTCGCTTATGAGGTGATCGACGAGGCCCAGTACATCAAGAATCATACGACCGCGGCGGCCAAGGCAGTGAAGGTGGTGAAAAGCCGTTATCGCTTCGCCCTGACCGGAACACCCATCGAGAACCGGCTCAGTGAGCTGTGGAGTATTTTTGATTATCTGATGCCCGGCTTTTTGTATCCATACGACACCTTCAAGCGGGAGATTGAGACCCAGATTGTGAAATATCAGGATGAGCAGGCCATGAAGCGGCTGCAGAAGATGACCGGTCCCTTTATCCTGCGCAGACTGAAGGGCGATGTCTTAAAGGATCTGCCGGATAAGCTGGAGGAGGTGCGTTATGTCCGCCTCGCCGGGGAGCAGCAGAAGCTCTACGACGGCCAGGTACTGCACATGCGTCAAATTGTCTCATCCCAGGACGCGGAGGACTTTAACAGGAATAAGCTGGTGATCCTGGCGGAGCTGATGCGGCTTCGGCAGATCTGCTGCAACCCGTCATTGTGCTTTGACAGCTATGAAGGAGAGTCCGCCAAGACAGACGCCTGTATGGAGCTGATTCAGAGCGCCATCGACGGCGGCCACCGGATGCTGTTATTTTCCCAGTTTACCTCTATGCTGGAGATTTTGCAGAAACGTTTGGATCAGCAGGGGATCGCCTACTATACCATCACAGGTGCCACACCCAAGAAGACCCGCCTGGAGCTGGTCAATGACTTTAACAGCGGGGAGGTTCCGGTGTTCCTGATTTCATTGAAGGCCGGCGGGGTTGGCTTAAACCTGACGGGAGCGGATGTGGTCATCCACTACGATCCCTGGTGGAACGTGGCGGCGCAGAATCAGGCCACTGACCGCGCTCACCGTATCGGCCAGACCAAAAAGGTGACGGTCTTTAAGCTCATCGCCAAGGGCTCCATCGAGGAGAAAATCTTAAAGCTCCAGGAGGACAAGCGGGAGCTGGCGGATCAGGTTATCAGCGGCGAGACCGGACAGCTGAGCGGTATGACCAGGGAGGAGCTGCTGGGGCTTTCGGAGGTGTAGGAGGTATACTTTCCAAAGAACCAGTGGAGAATCACATTTTGCCAACGAGTTTTCTTGAATAGAATCACATTTTGCCAACGAGTTTTTTAAGATGTGATTAAGTTGTTTATAAAATTGGACTTTACACTTCTGCGATAAGCATTTATACTAAAGTTAGTGACTGAAGAAAAGGCCTTCTGCAGGAATTTGCGAAATGCTGCGGAGGAAGGTACATAAGACAGTAAAAAGGCGGTGAAAGGATGGAAGCATCAGACATGACGTTGGACGAACTGAAACAGGTCACTATTGATTACTATGCGAATCTGCAGCGCATCAAAAAGGCGGATACGGGCAATAATCCTGAGCTGGAATATCAGCTTCGGGTGTATAAGAATAAGCTGTCCGCGCTTGGAATTCCGGCTGAGGAATACGAGATGTAGCAGCAGTAAAAGTACACAGGATGTTTAAAAGAAAAGGTACAGAGAGGACACGAAGAAGAGTCCTTGCTGTACCTTTTTTGCTATCCTGATTCAGGATCACTGCCAAAGACTCGCGGAAAAATTTGTCCGGCAGAATCGGATGGCGGTAAGCAGGACTATTACCAGAAGGAGTTTGGAGAAAAGGAAGGAGCAGATTATGGCGGCGTTTGAGAGAATATTGAGCGGGCATAAGGGCCTGGATGAGATGCTGGACAGCATCCGGCTGGGGGATAACGTGGTGTGGCAGGTGACCCGGCTGGAGGATTTCCGATATTTTATGGAGCGGTTTGTGAAGCAGGCCATCGCGGACGGGCGGAACCTGATTTACATGCGGTTTGCCAATCATGCGCCTCTGCTGGAGCCGCAGCCGGGGCTGAAAATCTATGAGTTTGACCCGGATAAGGGCTTTGAGACCTTCACGGTGGAGATACATAACAGAATTGCCGAGGAGGGCTATGACGCCTTTTATGTGTTTGACAGTCTCTCTTCTCTGCAGTCGGTGTGGTATACGGATCTGATGATGGGCAATTTTTTCAGGCTGACCTGTCCTTTCCTGTTCCAGCTGGATACGGTGGCATATTTTCCGCTGCTGCGGGGGCGGCATTCCTACAGTGCGGTGGCCAAGATCAGGGACACCACGCAGCTTTTGCTGGATGTGCACAGTGCGGACCGGCTTTATGTGCATCCGCTGAAGGTGTGGAACCGGTATCTGCCGGAGATGTTCCTGCCTCACGCCTGTTCCATGGAGGATGACAGCTGTACAGCGCTGAACGGCGGCGTTCCCATGAGCCGTTATTACCGGATTATGGAGGAGGTCAACGCCAGAAGCCAGGATCAGAACCTTGACAGTCATGACCGCTTTTTTGCCCTGGCCAGACTGGAATATCAGCGGGGAAATTTCAGCGAGGAGACGGAAAATCTGATCATCGAGAGCACCATGACCAGGGATGTCAGGCTTCATGAGAGAATTCGGGAGTATTTTGAGCCGAAGGATTATTTTGCGCTGCGGGATCGGATGGTGGGCAGCGGCTCCATCGGAGGCAAGGCCTGCGGGATGCTGTTGGCCAGGCGGATTGTGGAAAAGCGTCTGCCGGAGTATGCCATGTATACAGAGCCTCATGATTCCTATTACATCGGGTCGGATGTTTTTTATACTTATATTGTGATGAATAATTGCTGGGATATCCGGTTGGCCCAGCGCACGGAGGAGGGATATTTTGCGGAGGCGGAAAATCTGCAGAGGGCGCTTTTGTCGGGCACCTTCCCGGATGATATCCGGGAGAAATTCCGGTCCATGCTGGAATATTTTGGCGGAGCTCCTATTATCGTGCGTTCCTCCAGCTTTCTGGAGGACGGTTTCAATAATGCCTTCGCGGGAAAATATGAGTCTGTGTTCTGTGTCAATCAGGGCAGTCCTGAGGAGCGGCTGGAAGCCTTTGAGAACGCGGTGCGCAGGGTGTATGCCAGCACCATGGACATTTCCGCTCTGGAATATCGCAGGCAGCGGGGGCTGGACAATCAGGACGAGCAGATGGCCGTGCTGGTGCAGCGGGTTTCCGGGGCCTTCTGGGGAAAGCTGTTCTTCCCGGCAGCCGCGGGGGTGGGCTACAGCTACAGTGTCTACCGCACCCGCCGGGATATGGATCCGAAGGCCGGGCTTTTGCGCATTGTGGCGGGGCTGGGCACCCGGGCGGTGGACCGTCCGGAAAATGATTATCCCAGGCTGGCCAGTCTGGATCGTCCGGCGGTTTCTCTGTACAGCTCTGTGGCGGATAAGCACCGGTATTCCCAGAGAAATATCGATGTGCTGGATATTTCGGAAAACCGGATCAAAACCCTGACCTTTGATTCTGTGATGAATGAACTGCCTCTGTGGCATAAAAAGGCGGTGATGGAGCGGGATTATGAGGCGGAAAGCGCCCTGGAGCGGATGAACCGGTGGCGGCAGGTGTGGTTTGTGAACTGTCAGAAATTATTGAATAATGAGCAGTTTACTACTTTCATGCAGAGGATGCTGCAGGTGCTGGATGAGGTCTATGAGAACCCGGTGGACATTGAGTATACGGTGAACATGGATGAAAACGGGGATTTTGTGGTAAACCTCCTGCAGTGCCGCTCTCTGTACACGGGAACCCAGGGTGGACAGGTGCTGATCCCTGAGCTTTCTCAGGAGGATATTTTCTTTTCCTTAAAGGATTCCTCCATGGGCAATGCCAGAGAACAGAAAATCGATGCGGTCATTCAGATTGACCCCATAGGGTATTATCATTATCCTTATAATAAGAAAACCAAAGTGGCGGAGGCGGTTCGCCAGATCAATCTGTATTATCAGAAGCAGGGGAAGCATCCGCTGCTGATGACGCCGGGCCGGGTGGGCACATCATCCCCGGAGCTGGGGGTGCCGGTGACTTTTGCGGCCATCTCCGGGTTTGCCGGGATCTGTGAAATCTCCGACAGCCGGGCGGGGTATATGCCGGAGTTGAGCTACGGCAGTCATATGTTCCAGGATCTGGTGGAGGCGGATATTTTTTACAGCGCTGTGTGGAATGATAAAAGAACGCTGGTTTATCGGGAGGATTTTTTCAGGGATTTGAAGAATGTGTTCGCGGAGATCTGCCCGGAGTTTGAGTCGCTCTTTGAGATGTTTTGGGTGACGGAGCCGGAGAGCCTGTATTACTGGAATGATGTGAAGAGCGGGCAGACGCTGTGCGGGTATCGGAGGTGAGGGAGCTATTCACGGCCATATGATTTATCAGCAGGCGTTTCACTCTGATGCGCAAAGGCGGAAAAGCAGAGAAAGGCCGTGGGGCTGTTGGCTATCAAAAATAAACTGTTGTCTGAACCGGTATTGTGCGTTAAAATATCACTGGAATAAAGTACCGGCGAGGAGACAAAGGACAAATGGAAAGAAAGTTTGAAACAGTTAGATAGTAGTGGTTAGACGAAAAATAGCGTACAGCAA
>JAJPYH010000162.1 GCA_021205045.1 Lachnospiraceae bacterium
AAATTCGGCTGTATATGCTAAGATATTGCAGTTGGATTGAGCCAGCACCCGGTAACAGGATACTCCGACCTTTGCCTGGTGCCCGGCGATTATAAAATATCAGGAGGATTTGAAATGATTTCCAAGGAAAAGAAAACCGCAATTATGAATGAGTATGCCAGAACTCCCGGCGACACCGGTTCACCGGAGGTACAGGTAGCTGTTCTCACCGCCCGTATCAACGAGCTGACAGAGCATCTGAAGGCAAATCCCAAGGACAACCACTCCAGACGTGGTATGTATAAGATGATCGGTCAGAGACGTGGCCTGCTGGATTATCTGAAGAGAAAGGATATCGACAGATATCGTGCTCTGATTGAGAAGCTGGGCATCAGAAGATAAAAAACGTGGCGGGAAATGCCGTAAGCTTTCCCGCCTTTTGCGCGTTTAGTAGAAGTCGCAGCATTGCGATTATGGAGGAGAAAGATGTATAAAAGTTTTACAATGGAACTGGCCGGGAGAACTCTGAGAGTGGATATCGGCCGTGTAGGCGCACAGGCCAACGGCTGTGCTTTCATGATGTACGGAGACACCACGGTGCTCTGCACCGCCACCGCTTCCGAGAAGCCCCGCGATGGCATCGACTTTTTCCCGCTCAGTGTGGAGTATGAGGAAAAGATGTATGCCGTGGGCAAGATTCCCGGAGGCTTCAATAAGAGAGAGGGAAAGGCCAGCGAGAACGCGGTGCTCACTGACCGTGTGATTGACAGACCCATGCGTCCCCTGTTCCCCAAGGATTACCGCAACGATGTTACTTTAGACAATATGGTGATGAGCGTGGATCCGGAGTGCAGACCGGAGCTGGTGGCCATGATCGGTACCTCCATTGCCACCTGCATTTCCGACATTCCCTTTGACGGCCCCTGCGCCATGACCCAGGTGGGTCTGATCGACGGGGAGCTGATCATCAACCCCAGCCAGGAGCAGTGGAAGAAGGGTGACTTAAACCTGACCGTTGCCTCCACCGCAGAGAAGGTAATCATGATCGAGGCGGGCGCCAATGAGGTGCCGGAGGATCTGATGATCGAGGCCATTTACAAGGCTCATGACGTCAACCTGACCATCATTGATTTCATCAATAAGATCGTGGCTGAGGTGGGCAAGCCCAAGCACGAGTATACAAGATATGTGATTCCGGACGAGCTGACGGAAGCAATCAAGGAGATTGTTCCTCCGGCTGAGATGGAGGAGGCTGTATTTGCGGATGTAAAGCAGGTGCGTGATGAGAATATCCGTCAGATTACCGCAAGGCTGGAGGAGGCTTTTGCCGATAAGGAAGAGTGGCTTCCCCTGCTGTCCGACGCCATCTATCAGTATCAGAAAAAGACCGTCCGCAAGATGATTTTGAAGGATCACAAGCGTCCGGACGGACGTGCCATCAACCAGATTCGTCCTCTCAGCGCAGAGGTGGATATCATTCCCAGAGTACATGGTTCCGCCATGTTTACCCGCGGACAGACGCAGATCTGCACTGTGACCACCCTGGCTCCTCTTTCCGAGGCGCAGAGAGTTGACGGTCTGGATGAGAATGAGACTTCCAAGAGATATATGCACCATTACAACTTCCCGTCCTACTCCGTTGGCGAGACCAAGGTCAGCCGCGGCCCGGGACGCCGTGAGATCGGTCACGGTGCGCTGGCGGAGCGTGCTCTGATCCCGGTTCTGCCCAGCGAGGAGGAATTCCCCTATGCCATCAGAACCGTATCCGAGACCTTCGAGTCCAACGGTTCCACCTCTCAGGCTTCTGTCTGCGCTTCCACCATGTCCTTAATGGCGGCGGGCGTTCCGATCAAAAAGCCTGTGGCCGGCATTTCCTGCGGCCTGGTGACCGGCGATACGGACGATGACTATATTGTGCTGACTGACATTCAGGGGCTGGAGGATTTCTTCGGCGATATGGACTTCAAGGTGGCCGGCACCAAGGACGGCATCACTGCCATTCAGATGGATATCAAGATCCATGGACTGACCAGACCCATCGTGGAGGAGGCCATCCACCGCACCAGAGAGGCCAGAATGTATATTCTGGACAACGTGATGCTTCCCTGCATCAGCGCACCCCGCCCGGAGGTTGGCAAGTATGCGCCCAAGATCATTTCCATGCAGATCGATCCTGAGAAGATCGGCGAGGTGGTAGGCCAGCGCGGCAAGACCATCAATGAGATCATTGCCCGCACCGGCGTGAAGATTGACATCACCGACGACGGTATGGTATCCATCTGCGGCACCGACCAGAAGATGATGGACAGCGCGCAGCAGATGATTGAGACCATCGTGACAGACTTTGAGGCCGGACAGGTCTTCAAGGGCAAGGTGGTCAGCATCAAGGAGTTCGGCGCCTTCATCGAGTTCGCCCCCGGCAAGGAAGGTCTGGTGCACATCTCCAAGATCTGCAAGGAGCGCATCAACCATGTTGAGGATGTGCTGACCCTGGGTGATACTGTCACGGTTGTCTGCCTTGGCAAGGACAAGATGGGCCGCATCAGCTTCTCCATGAAGGATGTAGCGCAGTTTTAATGAGCCATCTTCATGAAGGCTGCCGCACAGTTCTGATGAACCATTTTCATGAAGGATTATGAGTAATCCTTGATTTCTTGTGAGGAATGTTCTGTTTTCCTGACTGCATTTGAATGAAATAAATGATTTCCCCGGAAATGGAGAATACTGTTTCCGGGGAAGTTTTATGAAGTGTTTTTACAATCAGAATAGAAAGAGTGGTTGAAAGATGAACGAAAAAATCATGAATCACTTGATTTTATTCAGAGTATCGGTTATGATATACGAGTGCGATTTCAGGGAGAGTTAGCGAAGTGGCCGTAACGCGCCGCACTCGAAATGCGGTTATCCTTTTTGGGTACGTGGGTTCGAATCCCACACTCTCCGTTATGATAATAGTAAGTCTTTTTTTGTTGCACGCTATGAAACAGCGCCAGTCTTTCGGGATGAGGCGCTGTTTTTTGATTCTGTTCAGAAATCTTAAGAAAAAATCTATTCTTTCTTAAAAAGTTCCCTGTAGAATGAAACCGGATGGATTATTTTGCGTCATTAGGAGTAAAGAGGATGCAACACGATCGTGCAGGGAATAAGGCTGCTTATGCAGCCCGCGATCGGCGCGATAGTAAACGACATAAAGTCGTTTACTGAATATATCAGGAAGACGACAGGGGGAAATGACTTTGAGGGACAGTGAAATAGTAGCTCTGTACTGGGAGCGGGACGAAGAGGCTCTTACAGAGACGGAGAAAAAATACGGGAGATATCTTAAGAAGATCGCCTTTAACGTGCTGGCGGATTTCGGGGACAGTGAGGAATGTGTCAATGATACTTATTTTAAGGCATGGAATTCCATGCCGACCCAGAGACCGGAATTTCTGTCTACATACTTGGGAGCGCTGACCCGCAGGAGGGCCATCGACATGTATCGCAAAAGGAATTCTCAGAAGCGGATCGGTTCTCAGTACGCGGTGGCGCTGGAAGAGCTGGAGGACTGTGTTGCCGTGGGAAATGCTACAGAGCAGGAGGTGGACGAGCATATTCTCAGAGAGGTGATCAACGCCTGGCTGAAAACGCTGTCTCAGGAGGGCAGGGATGTGTTCATCGGGCGGTATTATTTTCATGATTCCCTGGAAGATATCGCCGGGTACTGCAGATTCAGCGTACCCAAGGTCAAGAGCATGCTGTATCGGCTCAGGCTGGGGCTGAAAACCTATCTGGAGGAGGAGGGCTTTTATTATGAATAAAAACGATATCAGCGACGCCATGGATTTTGTGGATGAGGACATGATCAGGCATACGGAGATCATGAGAAAGAAATGGACGCAGCAAAAAAAGGAGAGCGGGCTGAAGCGGAAATGGAGGAGCTTTGGCGCCGCAGCCGCAGCCTGCCTGGTGTTATTTTTTATCCTGATTGTGCTGGTGGCGGTGTCCATTGTGCGCAGAGCGAATGATGGACAGGAAGAAGGAGGTACGTCCGTGGCTGAGGGCATGACAGCGGAAGAAAGCGGGCAGTCTGAACCGGAGGAGATGACAGCTTCCCATTCGGAGACCGATGGCTCCGAGCCTTCTGAAGAGTTTGTGGCCATTGAAACACTGCTGGCCGCCGGGGATGGCGCAATGGACATGGAAATGGCTCAGGTGCTGGAGAAGGTGAGTCTGGGAGATGATACCGGTCTGTACGAGGTTGTTGCTTCCGCGGGAAGTGAGGTCTTGACAGAGAGCATTGGGACGGAGGTATGCAGAGTGGAGGCGCAGTCGGAGAGTACCGGGACAGAGGTGTCGGTGGTATATTATCGGGTTGCGGGCCATTCGGATCTGCAGTACCTGATCCGCAGGCAAACTGTGACGGAAATCAGCGCAGGAAGCAATGCCGCGGGAACGGAAGGCAGTGCTGAAGTCGGTGCCGCGGGAACGGAAGGCAGTGCTGAAGTCGGTGCCGCGGGAACGGAAAGCAGTGCTGAGAGCAACGCAGCGGGGACGGAAGGCAGTGCTGAAAGCAACGCTGACGGGATAGAAACATTTTCGTTGATGAAGTTCCTCTGTCTTGACAGCGAGGAATACGCTTACAGCGAAGTGCTCCGTCTGGTTTATCAGATACAGTCGGCGGAGGACATCGCTGAGATTCTGGTGAAGCCGTCCAAGGCGGACAATACAGATGAAGGGAAGCGTCTGCAGGAGCAGATCGGAGAGCGCACCGTGACTGACGCGGACGAGATTGAGGCAATTTATGAGATTCTGTGCTCTCTGACCTGCTACGGCAGCGACCGCTGGGATCTGATTGAACTGGGAGGCAGGGATATAGACGCGGACCCGGCGGTCAATTATTCTTCCTCAGCGGTCTGGCTGGGGCGGTATCTGACGATCACCACAGACTACGGAAATGAGATCGATGGCCTGAAATATACCGCATACTCCGATATGTTTTATGAATTCAGCGGAATTGCCTACAGCACGCTGACGCAGGAGCAGGCGCAGCGGGTCTGTGAGATTCTGGAAATTGACGCAGATGGGACAGAGGCTGGAGGAGATTGATCCGCAGGGAGCGCTTGAGATTGAGGTCAGTCATACGGGAATATCCCTGGAAGATTATCATACAGTAAGGTACGCTGTCAGGGCAACATCCCGGCCATCGACACGCAGGACCGGCAGGGTGCCAGCCTGAACGGACAGAATGTAAATCAGAAGCTCCTTATAGTTGTAGCCCACCACATCCAGGCTGTCCAGGAAACCGATTTTCGCGGAAAGCTCCGGGAGGGCGGCGTCCAGCGTGACCGGACGTGTGGCATCGCTTTCCAGGACGATATTCCGGCACTGCGGAGGAGATCGTGGCGGAGTATCAGGCAGCGCTTAAGACCGCAGGCATCGATACCGTGACGGAAGCCCTTCAGAGCCAGCTTGATGAGCTGTACGGCAATTAAAACTCTTGTATTTTATTTGGTTTTTTAGTAAGGTAAGAAAAGAGGGGAGGGACAACCTTACCCCCTTTACTTGATATCTGTTGAAAAGAACTCCGGGATGTCCTTGCGCGGAAATAAACCACGTTTAGAGGCGAAGACTTTATGAGTAACCGTTTTGAAATTACCGACGATTTTTACCTGAATGGGGAAAAAATAAAGATCATTTCCGGCGCCGTCCATTATTTCAGGATTGTGCCGCAGTATTGGAAAGACAGGTTGCTGAAGCTGAAAGCG
>JAJPYH010000261.1 GCA_021205045.1 Lachnospiraceae bacterium
CAACAAAAAAGCCTTAAAAATCAGTGATTTAGGGCTTGACAGAATAGGAAGGGAGGCGGCTACATTGAAAAAACAAAATTTAGTAAACCTTGTAAAATTTCATGTGGAGAAAAATGATGAAGCTTTTGCCATTGAAGTGGCGGAGATTGCAAGAGAATTTGACGTAGCTGGGGATTCTTCTGTAGCTCAATATCTGATGGATCTGATTTCAAATGCAAGCTTTTATATTCCGCAGTCAAATTACACTAATCTGCGTTTTTTGCGGAAGGAAGAGTATTCGTCACAGCCACTCATGCTGCCCGATGTGATTGAAGCGGATGTGATCGGCATTACAAAAGCGGTTGACAAAAAAGCCGGGCTTTCCAGATTTTTGTTTTATGGGGCACCGGGCACCGGCAAAACAGAATCCGCTTACCAGATCGCCAGATTACTCAACAGAGATATTCTGACGGTTTCTTTTGAACAGCTGGTTGACAGCAGACTGGGAGAAACAGCCAAAAATGTTTCTCTTCTTTTTGATGAGATCAGTCGGCTGCCCTACGGCAGAACTCTTGTGTTATTGGATGAAATAGATTCTCTTGTCCTTGATCGGGTAAACAGGAATGATCTGCGGGAAATGGGAAGAGTGACTTCGGTGTTTATAAAGGAACTGGAGCATCTGAGCGACAATGTCATTGTGATTGCAACGACCAATCTGATTGACTGCTTTGATAAGGCTTTACTGAGGCGCTTTGATGCTTCGGTTTCCTTTGACCGATATTCCAGAGAAGATTTGATTGCCATTGCGGATTCTATACTGACAGCGAACTTAAAACGATCCTCCAACTCCAGACAGGATATCAGACTATTTCATAAAATTCTGGGGAATCTGGATGAGATTCCCTATCCTGGGGATTTAAAACAGATTATTAAATCTGCTGTTGCATTCAGTGATGAGGCAAATGAGTATGATTATTTAAGACGTATCTATCTGTCTTTGAATGGAAACTCGGCTTCTGTGGATATACAAACACTGAGTGACGAGGGCTATACTACAAGGGAGATTGAGATTCTTTCTAGGATACCCAAAAGCAGTGTTTCAAGGAAACTGAAAGGATAATGAAATGAACCATCTGTTACAGGTTAAATTGCGGTTTTCCAGTGAGAATAATACACAGAAACCGGGCGGAAGAAACTTAAGGGCTGCTTTGACCACAACTGCTGAAAAAATTGATGTCCTGATGGAAAACCTGAGAGCGGTCAAACGGTATTATGCTAATTCGCCTAAAATTATCAATCATCTGCTGATTGATGCCAATTATAATGATATTATAGCAAAATCTGGCAGAATACAGGCGCTATTAAAGCCGATTGGCAAGACAACAAATGATATGGTGGTCGGCGCAAGATTTTCTGACGCAAAGGAAGGCGAGGAAAATCACATTATAACCTACTATGTTGATCTTGCCACTGTTGACAGGACCATAAGTGATTTAGAAACAGTCAGGCTGTTTCTCTGCCACCGTTTAAATGGCGAAGCAACAGCCCAAAATTTCAATGAGCCGCAAAATGCAATCAATTATGCTGGCTATGATTTATCGAAGCAAAAAATCAGAGATTATATCGTTGACTGCTCTGTTGTTGAATCTTTTTCCATTCCAGGAATTACGGAAACACCGGTGCAGGACATGTTTCTGATTACTTTTTATAAAACAGAATTATCCCTGGCCAGCTTGCTGGAAAAGCTAAAAATAGATGAATTTCGTTACCCGTATACTTTTTTTGGAGATGATACAATTTCTGCGACGAAAGAATTATTTTTTCTCCTGTCTGAGAAAGTGCCATATCTGATTTCGATGATTTCCTCGGATTTGTCGCAGATCACTCCGGAGGAGATTGACGTGGGGCAGACGCTCCCGAAGATTTCAATACCCGATCCACTAAATGAGCCGGTGATTGGAGTGATTGATACTTTATTTGATGATACAGTATATTTTGGTAAATGGGTTGAAAATACAGATTATATTGATGAAATTGAAAAAACGACTTTGCGGGGAAATGACAGAGAACATGGCACTGAGGTGACGTCGATCATTGTAGACGGGCCGAGGATGAACCCGTGGCTGGATGATGGATGCGGACGCTTCCGTGTAAGGCATTTTGGAGTATGCACCAATCGGATTTCCGTGTCAAGGCTTGTTAGAAAAATAAAAGAGATTGTCGTACAAAATCCGGATATCCATGTTTGGAATTTATCTCTCGGTACTGATGACGAGGTGTCAAAGAACTTTATTTCCTATGATGCGGCAGTTATCGACGAAATGACGTATCAGCGTAATGTTCTGTTTGTGATATCGGGGACAAATGATAACCGGAGTGAAAAAAATGGTATGCTCAGAGTTGGGTCCCCGGCTGATTCACTGAATTCTGTTATTGTAAATTCTGTAAGAAGCGACGGGCGACCGGCTTCTTATGCAAGAAAAGGGAATGTACTTTCTTTTTTTAATAAACCTGACGTTTCCTACTACGGGGGAGATTATGATGAAAGAATAATCGCATATTCCCCAGCAAACGGAGATATTGGTGTGTATGGAACTTCTTTTGCAGCCCCATGGATCAGCAGAAAGCTTTGCTATCTGATTGATATTATGGGACTGCCCAGGGAAGTCGCGAAAGCATTGCTTATCGACGCGGCAGCGGGATGGGAATATAAGAAATCGACATATAAAATGAAGAATCTGCTGGGATATGGTATTGTCCCCGTAGATGTCCGGAAGATATTGACGACGGATAATGATGAAATCCGCTTTGTGGTATATGGAACATCCAAATCCTATAGAACAGGTAATTACGCGATCCCTGTTCCCAGAGATGAGGATGGCAATTATCCCTATATAGCACGAGCTGCCCTGTGCTATTTCCCAGGCTGTACAAGATCACAGGGAGTTGATTATACGAACAGGGAATTGTCTCTTAAATTTGGCCGGATAAACGCAAAAGGAAAGATTGAGGACATCAATGAAAATGTTCAGGATGACACCGGAGCATATGTAGACGAGAGAACTTCGAGACGAGAGTTCCGAAAATGGGAAAATACGAAATTTATTTCAAAGATATTGAAGAACAATCGTCCTATGAAATCCTATGACGAAAGACTCTGGGGTATTGCAGTCACATCAAAGGAGAGGTTAAGTACAAAAGTTCAGGGGGGACTGAACTTCGGCGCGGTAATTACACTCAAAGAAATCAGAGGCATAAACCGGATTCAGGATTTTATTACGGCGTGTACATTGAGAGGATGGATTGTGAACGAACTGAATATTGAAAATCAGGTCGAGGTTTACAATGCGAATCAGGAGGAGATTGTTTTTGAGTGAGCCTAGAGGAAGGAAAACTGATGGTATATTTTACAAGTGATCTGCATTTTGGCCACAGTGGCATCATAACTATGCGAAAACGACCTTTTAGCAATGTTACAGAAATGAATCAGATTTTGCTGCGAAACTATAATGCTCTTATTCACAGAGATGATACCGTATACATCCTTGGTGATATTTGTCATCATCTCCCGCTGGATGAAGCGAATAGCATCATTGGAAAAATGAACGGCAAAAAGGTATTGATACGCGGAAACCATGATAAGAATTACGACGTAAAAATATTTGAAGAAATATGCGATTTCAAAACGGTATCGCTGAATGGCCAGTATTTTGCGCTGATGCACTATCCTATGATGTCCTGGCCCAAGAAAAAAAGTGGAAGTATCCATCTGCACGGCCATATTCATGCTGATATGGAGTATAATCAAAGAAATAAAGAAGACGGTATTTTAAGGTATGATGTAGGGGTGGATGCTAATCAGTTCTGCCCGATATCGGTGAAGCAGGTTATATATTTTTTTGAGGAATAAAAAGGATAGTGCCTTAGAAGTCATATTTTCAGGTTATGTGCCACGAAGTATTTCTGAATTTGCGGCACATCCACCTGTTTCTTTCGGAAGCCGCTCCTTTTTTTGGCTATCTTAATTCTTAAGATTTCCAAAATATTTCTGGAGCCGCATTGACAAGTTGAAACGGCATTTATACTATAAAGAAAGCATAGCCACATTCGTCTACAGGGGGAAAAACGGATGAGTATCATACTGAATTTATTACAGCTGGGATATGGCAGAGCGTTTTTGATTCTGGCGGTTCTTGTACTGTATGCCGTTGCAATTATAAAAACGAGAAAAATGACTGTCGGCGTCATTATCAGCGCGGCGGCCATTATCGCTATTGCCGCTGTGTTTGCCACATCCGCAGGCCGCGGGAAGGACACACCGACGGAAACGGCAGCTGATTCTGAGCCTGAGATTCCAACCGATATAGACGGGGATAATATGTCAGATGATTTCACAGAGCAAATTACAGACCTGGATGAAGCTGCAAACGGCCAGTCAGATACCAGTCTGACCTTTGGCAGGATACTCTGGAATATTTACCTGTCAGGCACTCTTCCTGACGGTACGCATCTGGAATACGATGATGTGGAGGCGGCTGAGGCCAGCAGCTTTACCATAGCCGATGTGGACGGCGACGGCAAAGACGAACTGCTGCTCAACTGGCAGGACAGTGTGATGGCCGGAATGGAGGAGATCATCTTCGGCTGTGATGGAGACGAGGTATATGTGCAGCTCACGGAATTTCCTCTGCTGCGCATCTATGACAACGGTGTCATTGAGGCGGATCAGTCCCACAATCAGGGACTGGCGGGGAGATTCTGGCCATACATGGTCTACGTTTATAACGAAGAACTGGATTCGTATGAATATGTGGACTCAGCGGATGCATGGGACGTGGAGGTCAGCTCCGAGGATAATCTGGGGAACCCATTCCCGGAGGACATAGACGCAGATGGGGACGGCCTTGTTTATTATATCTTATCTGACAATCCTGATCCTTATGACGGAGACATCCTCTGGATGGA
The DNA here is from genome assembly GCA_021205045.1 of Lachnospiraceae bacterium. GTDB lineage: Bacteria > Bacillota > Clostridia > Lachnospirales > Lachnospiraceae > RGIG6307. The sequence continues at coordinate 4,945 of JAJPYH010000261.1, forward strand.
CGGGGACGAGTATGAAAGCTGGCACAATTCCTATATCGGCAATGCGACGGAACTCAGCCTTACCTGGCAGCAGCTGACAGAGGAGAATATTGCCGCGCTGGGGTATCCGAAGCCGGAGGATGCTTCATAGAGAAGCAGATGGAAGGACCAAAGAAAATGATTGATTCGATTAGAGATAAAATGTGTTTTTCCAATTTGAAAACCATGGAAGAGATCTTGTCGACATATTGCTTTACGGCTCAGAAATTTGTGGAGGATGACGGCTCCATCACGTTATCTCTCAATGAAATTGATCTTATGGAAAACGGAACGGATGAGCGTGAGACAAGACGAAAGCTTGGGGAGTCCATTTTGGAGTATTCTACGGAATACTATAACGAGTATAAGTTGTACAGCCATGCTTCCAATCGCAGGAGACATATTCCGTATATATTTAAGGCCCTGATTATGGATGATTCTGAGCAGATAGGAGATAGTATTCAATTTCAAAGCGGAAAGGAATGAATGAGATATTGAGCAGGCTACGTCAGCTGCCACTGCAGTATTCTGGGAAGGCTTTTTGATATCAGAAAGCTCAGGATATATAAATTTTATGGTGAAAATACATAAATTTGTTGCCATATCATGAAAGAAATTGTATAATGTGAGCAGGAAAACTGACGAGCAGTCGCTCCGGTGCCTCGCCGTACCGGAAGAAAGGAAGAGGTTATCGAATGCTGAAACAGAAAAGTTTGAAACAGTTAGATAGTAGTGGTTAGACGAAAAATAGCGTACAGCAAAC
>JAJPYH010000218.1 GCA_021205045.1 Lachnospiraceae bacterium
TTCCCTGGTCGTGTATACATCCTCTCCGTGGAAACGGCCGAACTGCTGCCCAGACGGGGAGGAATGCAGGGGAATATAATTAAATACACAGAGCACTTCCTTTTCCTTCATATAAGAAATCAGCTCCGTTCTCTCCTCCAGATCCCTGGCCTTAATATAAAACATATGAGCATTATGGACACAGCCCTCCGGAATCACAGGCAGTTCAATCCTGCCGGCGGCCGCCAGGCCGGACAGACCCTCATAATACCGATTCCACAGCTGAAGCCTTTTTTCATTAATCTCATCCGCCATCTCCAGCTGGGCATACAGATAAGCCGCGTTTAAGTCGCTGGGCAGATAGGAGGAACCCTGATCCACCCAGGTGTATTTGTCAATCTGTCCCCGGAAATATTTGGTCCGGTTGGTGCCCTTCTCACGGATAATCTCCGCCTCCTCAGCCTTCGCCGGATCCTTCACCAACAGGGCACCGCCCTCTCCCATGCTGTAATTCTTGGTCTCATGGAAGCTGTAGCAGCCATAGTCGCCGATGGTGCCCAGCGCCTGGCCCTTATAGGTGCTCATAACGCCCTGGGCCGCGTCCTCCACCACAATCAGGTGGTATTTCCGGGCGATTTCCATGATTTTATCCATCTCGCAGGAGACACCGGCGTAATGCACCGGAGCGATGGCCCTGGTTTTATCGGTGATGGCGTCCTCAATCTTATTTTCATCCAGATTCATGGTGTCCGGACGGATGTCCACAAAGACCACCTTCGCCCCCCGCAGCACAAAGGCATTGGCGGTGGATACAAAGGTGTAGGAAGGCATGATCACCTCATCCCCCGGCTGAATGTCTGCCAGAAGAGCCGCCATCTCGGTGGCGTGAGTACAGGAGGTGGTCAGCAGGCACTTGGACGTGCCGGTTCTTTTCTCAAACCACTCGTTACATTTATGAGTAAACTGTCCGTCGCCGCAGATCTTCTGATTTTCCACGGCGATTTTCATGTAATCCATCTCTTTTCCCGTAAACGGAGGCACATTAAAGTTGATCATTTTACTTCCTCTTTTCTTTTATTGAATATACTTACTAATAATAGATATCACAAATCTCATTGCTGAAAATACAGCTGTAGCCATTTTCTGCTATCATATCATATAGCCGCCCAAATTTGAACCCATAAAATTCCGTAAACTGTTCACTGTCCATGCCGTTTTCCAACGCACCGGCCATAATCACTTTAAAATCCGGGCCGATCAGAATATAGGGGCGTTCGCTGTCCAGGTTTTCCTCAATCTGTGCGAGCTCCTCCCCGAATACCTCCTCCGAATAGGAATCCAGATCCAGCCAGGGACTCATCAGGAAGGGCATCTTCAGATAAGCGGACAGAGCCGGCACATTTCCATAGAAAATGCCCGTACTGCCGCTCAATCCCTCTGCGGCCGCAAATTCTCCCAGTTCCTCCCACAGAGCCGCTCTGACCTCACTGGTCTTCATGCCTTTCAGGGTGCCGATGCTTTCCACCTGCACGGTTCTCTCTCCGTTGGAAGTATCATCCCGGAACACATAATTGGCCCCAAAGCCCGTGGACAGATACAAAAGAAGCGCCAGATATACGATGGACATGGCCTTTACCGGATAATTACTGAAAGAAAGCTTAAAGCCGCCCCTTCCCAGAGCAAGAGCGTAAGTTTCTTTCACGCATCCCTGCTCCAGAGCTGTGCCAGCCTGCGCCGCGCTCTTATTTGAGGAACGTTTCTCAACTGCCGCCGCACCTCTCTTCCCGAACATCTGCCACAGCGTATCCATCACAAAGCAAAGAGGCAGGAACATGAAATTGACGGTAGTGGTCATCTGGTTGTTGCTGCCGATGGGCGTAATCCCAATGATGATGATCACTATCAGGGCCAGCAGCTTTTTTTCCGCGGAAAAGCTTTTCATTAAAAGGACGGCAAGGGCCAGCACCAGCACAGCCAGCATCAGCAGCGTGGTGGGACCTAACACTGCCGACAGGCTGTCAAACTGAAACACAAACAGCCCCCTGTACCAGAAAAATGCCATCAGCAGAATACAGCAGGCAAAATATCCGCCCTTTTTGATCTTCTCCCACTTTCCCGGGAGAATCATAAAGCCCAGCACTCCCAGCATCACGGCCAGAAGCAGAATATACAGCCACCAGCCCATACCAAAGTATGACTGAATCAGATTATATACCATCGCATAGGGGGTATAGTCCTGAGCGCTGTCCGTCATGCCAAAAAGCCGGACAATGCCCTGAATGTAATTGCCGATGCCATACTGAATTTGAATCTGCAGCATCACCACCGCGATGCCTGCCCCATAGCCCAGCACGCAAAATCCGGTGGCCTTTGCCACCTCCGGGAACTTTTTCTTTTTCAGCAGGCCATAAAACCACACTGCCAGAATCAGCGACATTTCTGTCAGATTTGGAAACCGCACCAGCACATTCAGCCCCAGCAGCACCCCCGAAAAGATCATGTATTTTCTCTCGTCCCTGGTCAGCCCCAGCCACAAAAGCATGACGCCGGCGCCGAAAAACAGGTATGTCAGATAATTATACACGCACGTAGTAGGACACCAGCACAAATTCAGCGCCATGAAAACGCCTGCAAAAGAAAGCCCCGCCGGTGTTTTCATACATTTCGTAAAAAACAGAAAGGTGATCACCGCCAGAGCCGCCGGAATCAGACTTGTATAAATATTGATGCCCAGAAGCGTCTCCCCGCCCGGCAGCAATGTGAAGAAGTGCCCCAGCTTACTGGCCAGATAAGTGGAGAAAATCCACATGGAATCCATCCGGTCCATGTAAAGGAAATTGGCAAAATGATACCCTGTGTCGGTGGCGTCGATACCGATGCTGACCTTGCGAAAAGTATACAAAAAGAGAAGCACCGACAGAACCGCGGTAGTCACAGCCGCAGTATTGCGGGATGTATTTCGTTTTTCAGTATTTGATCTCATCATTTTATTACGCTTTCCTGGTAAATATCAGCTTCCGTATCATCACGGCAGGAGCCTCGCTAATTCACCGCTTCATCCATCTTCCGCAAAAGTCCCGGCACCGGCGTATGCTCCAGCAGCTTTCCCCCTGCCTGAAACAGCAGACTCCGCAGGAAGTCAACGCCAAGCCCCACTGCCATCACAATCGCCACCTTCACAACCCACTCCGTCAGCAGCTGCAAAACCGACCCGGGCATCCCCACATTCAGCCAGACCGGCCACTGATACCGGATCAGCACATTCTCGTGCAGCAGATACACTCCCAGCGAATAGGGCGCCAGCCTGACAATCAGTCGGCTCATCCTGCCTTCCCCGCTCCTCAGATTTGCGAAAAGGCAGAAAAGCCCCACAGAAGCCGCCAGCACAAAAACATGATTATAGCCGTAAGTCAGGCTCACCCTGTCCGAAAAGCGTCCGGTTGCCAGATAAATTCTGTTCATCGCAACGCCTCCCGCCCAGACCGCCAGCACCCCGGCAAGATACACCAAGGCCGCTCTGCCCTTTGTGGACAGAAATCCCAGCCCATATTTTCTGAGATAAGCCGCAATCAGATACAAAGCCACAAACCAGAGCACACCGTAGCCATTGTCATCTGTGGTAAATGTCACCGGCAGCACAGATTTGAGAAGCGACTGGGGCAGCGTCACCAGAATGGCCGCCATGGCCAGCTGTTTTTGATTCATCGCCGCAATCGCCCTGTTCAGAAGAGGCGTCAGCAGCACCAGCAGCACATAGGCAGTCATAAACCAGTAATGCTCCATATTTAATGGAAAAATCAACATCAGCCAGTCATAGGTTGTAAGCCCCGACAGCTCCAGAATCCCAACGGCTCCCAGAATCAGGGGAATCACCAGACTGTAAAACCAAACCTGCAGCACAATCTGCAAAAGACGTCCCAGCCGGAACCGCGACTGACACATAAAATACCCCGTCAGCAGCACGTACACATTCACCGCCACAATGGCCGCAGCCTCCAGAATATAAGCGGCCCAGTCCAGCATACCAAGCTGAGAGGTCATGGGCAGCAGAATATTCCCCTTGCTCAGATAATGCAAAGTCACCACAAGAGCCATGGCGGCCAGGCGCAGCGCCTCAAAATTACTCTGTCTCTTTTTCACGAGGCCGCTCCTCCTTCCCGGCAGCTTTGCCAATCTCTTTGCCGGGATTTTTTCCGGCATCCCTGCCGGTCTCCTTTCCGGTATCCTTCGCAATAATATAACGGGGACGTCCTTTCACTTCCTCATAGATTCTGGCAATATAGTGTCCGATCACTCCCATGCTGAGCATCAGAAGACCGCCCACAATCAAAATCAGCAGAATCACCGTAGTGAAACCCTCCACCGCATTATGAGTAAAATAATTAAACAAAGTCTGAGCGCCCAGAATCACTGACGCCGCAATAAAGACAATTCCTGTCACTGTCACCATCTGCAGAGGCACCGTGGTAAAAGAAGTGGTATTGCTGACAGCATATTTTAACAGCCCCCAGAAGCTCCACTTGCTCTCCCCATAGGTCCGTTCCTGCACCTGATAAGGCACGCTGACAGAGGAAAAGCCCGCCCAGAAGGTCAGCGCGCGGAAAAAAGTATTCCTCTCCGTCAGCCCGGTCAGCACGTCCATCACCTTCCGGTCCAGCAGCTTGAAATCCGAGGTATCCCGCATGTCCATCTTCATCACCCTGCTCATCAGGCCATAAAATGCGTTGGCAAAAAAACGATGCAGGCCGCTCTCCTGCCCCCGGTCACTCTTCACTCCCTCCACAATATCGTAGCCCTGCTTCCAGAGCCGGTACATTTCAGGAATCACCTCCGGCGGATGCTGCAGATCACAGTCCATCACCACACAGCAATTCCCCTGCGCCAGATGAAGGCCCGCAAAAATCGCCGCCTCCTTGCCAAAATTGCGGCTGAATTCAATTCCCCGGATCCGCTCGTCCTGAAAGGACAGCTTCCGGATTTCCTCATAGGTATTGTCCCGGGAGCCGTCGCTGACAAAGAGAAGCTCAAAGGGAATCTCCGCCCCCTCCAGCACCTGTGTCAGACGGGCCGCCGTGTTCGCTATATTGGCCTCTTCATTGTACGAAGGGAGAATAATCGATAATAAAGCCATGGCCTACTCCTTATTTTCCGTCTTGACGTACAGCACCCCGTCCACAATCGTCATACAATTCTCCGCCGGGAAGGGATCCAACGCCCGGTATTCCTCAGATTCATAGATTTCCGTTATTCTGTCGCTGTCCACAAGCTGCACCGTCACCCCAAAATAATATTCCCAGAAATCCTTATAATTCTGAGCCGTATATACCAGATAATCGCCGCTCGTCCCCAGCAGGGAATCCGTCACTCCCACCGTCAGGTCGGTGCTGGGAAAGGTCTCGTCGCTGACCACCCCGATCATGGCAATGGGCATGTCATAGGTGTAGCCCTCCATCTGCTCGATTCGGTCCAGCAGCCTCAGACAGTAGCTGTAGGTCTTGGAAAACTTTTTTTCCAGATTAAAATAAGCCACATTGCAGGTCAGAATATAGGAGAACACCACAACAAGGGCACTGACAACCCCCGCCCAGGGGAGTACACAGGCCATCCTTTTCCACGGGAATGCCTCCCCATACCTGTCAATCAGAGCCAACGCGAAGACCGGCATCAGCACCCACTGATACCGCATCAGCGAATGATAGGTCACCTCCGGTGAAATCACCAGCATCACGTTAAAGCAGACCGGAAGGAAGGCTGCCGCCGCAAACAGACACAGCACACTCCACACGTTCCTGTGGCTCCCCGCCCGGATAAAAGCCGCTCCCAGCGCAAGGAGAGCCGCCGCAAAAAGCGCTACAGCGGCAGCCAGCAGAATTCCCTTCTGCACCATAATATTGCCCCGCAGGGTATGGGTGACAAAATCCTGATACACATTGATGAGAATGCTGGCAATGCTCTGGTTTGTCTCACTGCCAATGCCCTGATAGCCGGACAACTCCGCATTCTGCATTTTTAAAAGAAGCTGCAGCATTCCGTAATAAACCGCCGCCCCCAGAGCTCCCATCCCCACATAACGCAGGGTCAGCAGCCAGTTCTCTTTGACGTTTCTCTTAAAAAACCAGGCTCTGCACACGCCGTACACCGCCAGCACCATAGCAAAAGCAAGATAAGCCTGATAAATTCCCATGGAAAAGCCCAGGAGAATCCCGCCCCACAAAAAGCCTCCGGGCGACCTCTCCACCAGATACACGGCCAGTACCGCTAAGAGCAATGCCAGCATATAGCCGTCCGCCGTGAAAATATATGCGAAATCTGAACTCAGAGAAGGGTAGACCGCCAGAAGCGCCGCGATCACCACCCCGCTGTAAATATGCTTCAGCCCGAAGAAACGGCACAGAGCCACCGCCGTCAGCCCCAGATAAATCAAAGACAAAAGCCCGATCACCCAGGGAAGGGTATAATCTGTGGAAATATGACAGGCCACCGTCAGAAACCATCTTCCGGAGGTGATCATATTCTGATCAAAATGGATACCGGAAAGACCGTCATGGTTGGGAATGTCGCTGACAAAAATCCGCAGATGGGCGCAGAGACCCGCAATCAGCGCAGCCAGAAAAACAGCCCTGTCCTGCCTGGAAATATTCTGTTTTGTTTTCATCAAAAAAGCTTCTATCGACATCATTCTCCCATCTGCCCCCTGGGCGCCCGGTTCTGTTCAACCCTGTATTCTGATCCTGACCTCCGACCAGATGCAGCCATCCGCTCAGTTCCCGACACTGCCTAATACATATTTTCCAGAATCACCCTCGCGATATTGTCAGAGAGAACCTCTCTTCCCGCTTCGTTCAGATGCAGGCAGTCCGAAGGAATGGTATAATCGTAAATGGTCTCCTCATTAATGATACTGTCATGATAATTGTCTATAAATGGAATGCCGTATTTTTCCGCCACCCTTTCCTGACAAAGAACGTACTCCTCCAGCAGATACTCCCCCCATTCCCCGCTGTCGCAGGGAATCACCTCGTCATCCCTGGTCAGACCAATGTAGGTTGGCGATGAAATATACAAAGACAGGTTGGGGAAGGCTTCCATCAGCCTGCCTATGCTCTCATCCAGCGTCTGCTCAAAAAGATCCGGCGAAATCTGATTGGCGTAATCATTGACTCCAAAGCAGATCAACAGGATATCCACCTGCTGAAAATCCGTCTCCTCCAGGTCTGAGAGCCTCTGCGGAAAATATTCCAGAGTGGAATTTCTCTCGATCGCCGCGTCCTGCACGGAAAAATCCCGGAGAATGATGGCGTCCACAAGAGGGGCAAAGCACAGGGCTTCCGCTCCGTATGACTCATAACCCTCAGGATTGCTGGACACCACGCCTGTTCCTCCGAAGGCCGCGTTGAATACTTCCATATCCAGCTTCCGGGCCAGCATCTCGTCAAACACCACATTATAAAGCTCATTGCCCACCACGCTGTCCCCCATCAGCACCACCTGATGAGCCGTCCCCGACCGGCTGATTCTGGAAAAGAGCCAGAGAACGATCACCGCTGCAAAGCAAAAAGCGCCCAGTATGCAAAAAAGCCGCCCGGATCTGTTTTTCTCCATCATCTCTCCCTTACTGCTTTGCCGTCCTGAACCCGGTAAATCATATCACATTTTTCAATGGTCTGCAGTCTGTGGGCAATGATCAGCAGTGTTTTTTTGCCGTGCAGATGATTGATGGACTCCATGATGGCAGCCTCTGTGTCATTATCCAGGGCGGAGGTTGCCTCATCTAAGACCAGCACCTCCGGATCCCAGAACAGAGCTCTGGCAATGCCGATTCTCTGGCGCTGCCCGCCGGAAAGGCGGATTCCCCTCTCCCCAATCTGCGTATCCAGACCATCCGGCAGCCCCTTCACAAAGGTATCCAGCTGGGCGTCATGAAGCGCCTTCCAGACCTGCTCATCCGAAATATGCTCCCTGGGCACGCCGAAAGCCACATTCTCCCTGATATTGGAATCCATCATAAAAATGGTCTGAGGAATATAGCCCACATTGGCCAGCCACCTCTCATAATTTTCCGGCAGGTTGACATCCACGCCGTCAGCCAGAACCTGGCCGCTCTCCATCTCCAGAAGTCCCAGCATGATGTCCACCACTGTGGTCTTGCCGGCGCCGGAGGTGCCCACAATGCCCACGGATTTTCCGATGGGAATCTCCATCTCCATATTTTCAAAAATATAGACATCCGTGTTGGGATATTTATAATATACATTCTTCATGAGAATGCTTTTCGTCACAGGCAGCTTCTCCACTGTCTCCAGTCCTGTGTAGGCATCCGCGTCATAGACGATGGACTTGTCGCTGATGTCCGCCTGCAGGTTGTCGCTGGCGCCGAAGAAGAAGGGTTCATAATAGGAAATATTAGTCATATGATTATTGATGCGGTTGGCACAGGGCAAAAGCTTCATGGCCGCCACAGCAAAAGCGGAAACACTGGCCACAATCTGATCCGTGCCCCGTCCCATCTGAAATGAAATATACATATATACAACAAAGCCCGCGATGACCACCGTTTCGATCAAAAGCCTGGGCGTGGAATTTAAAAGGGTGGATTTTTTGACCGCCTTCACATAGCCGTTGCCGCACTTGGCGTATTCGTGAATAAAATAGCTCTCTTTATTGGCAATCTTGATCTCCTTGATGCCCGTCACCGCCTGATTGATCCACTTAAACAGGCCCGCGTAATAGTCCTGATTCTCCTTGCCCGTGCGCACCATCACCGGCTTGATGGCCACCCTGATGATCAGCAGCATCAGCACCAGAAGCCCTCCGATGGTAATGCACATCACCGCGTCCTGCCAGATCAGGTACGCGCCCATGCACACTGCCACCACTGTCTCGCTCATCAGCTGCAGAATGGAGAGCACCATGGCGTACATATTATTTACATCCGAGGTAATGCTCCTCTGTATGACAGCAGTCTCCGCGTTCAGATAGTATTCATAGGGACGCTTCATATAGTTGATCATCATTTTGCGGGAGGTTTCAAACTGATTGTCGTACACAAAATTCAGCTGCATCTTCGTCTCCACGTACAGAAAAGTGTTTTTGACGATGAAGGCGATCAACAGACAAAACAGCAGAAAAATGGCGAAGCTGTTGACATTCTGAAAGCCAAAGAGGCGGTAAAGCTGCCCCGTCAGGCCGTCCCCGTTGACGCTGTCTTCGTTGAGCAGCACCGTGGCGATGGGCAGCACCAGGGCGATGCTGACTGTCTCTAAGAGGGCACCGATGACCATCAGCACCACCAGAAGCTTCATCCGGCTTTTCTGTTTTGTGTCCAGTATCACATTTAATTTATTCAGTATTCTTCTCATGCAATCACATTCCTTTTGCACATATGGGTCACCCATAGGGTGCCTCTTCCAGGAAAGCTGCTGCGAATATCCGGCTTCTATCTCAGCTGATAAATCACCGCATTCATCCCCTGCGCCACAACCTCAAGCCCCCTCCCCTGGCAGAGCAGATCAATCTGACCGCCCACGGCTGTACAGATATACTTACTTTGCAGTTCATCAAAGGAAGCCAATACATAATCCGCGTAGCAGCAGCTGATCCCATAGCCTGCGGGCAGACCGTACAGAATCTGATAGTCTGTCACCAGCCACTCGCCGTCCTCAGAACTGTCCGCCAGCACCCAGATGACATCGTTGTCATAGCTGGGCACATCCTCTGTCTCAAGCACCATGCCTGCTGTCATATCTTCCGCCGCCTGTTCAATCTCAGAGGTCAGCTCCTCAGAGCGAAAGCAAAGCTGATAATCATAAGCGGCCTCCGCCTTCCAGAAATACAGAAAAACAAATACGGCGGCACAAATCAAAACAGGCAGACAGTCTCTGATCCCGGCCAGACAGCGAACCGGAAACTTCTCAGGAACACCGGGACGAACCTCTTCCTCCTTCCGGTCTGCCGGAGACTTTCTCTCCATCATGGCCAGGGCAAAAATTCCCACCGCAATGAAAGTCAGCAGGTGCTTGCTGCCCTCCTGCATCTTATACATCAGAAGCAACGCCATCCACATGGCAAAAAAGCACAGGGCCAGATGCCCGTACAGAATTCCTTCTTTCCACTCCCTGCGGGCAAAACAGTATACCGCATATCCCAGCACCAGCGCCATCACCACCAGAAAGCCGATGAAGAAAGCACCCGTGGCTAACCCGGTGGTCAGCCCCTGATAACAGTTCCTGAAAAAGTCCGCCAGACTGTAGGTAAATTTATCCACCAGCTCCCGGAAACCCTGGGCCAGCCCGTGATAAATAAAATTGGTAAGCCAGGAGGTGTCAAACAGCGCTGTAAAATACTCCGCCGCCAGAAAATGGTTGATACAGATATATAAAACGCCCGTGACGCCCCCGATTCCCAGGCTGGCGATCAGGCCGGCCCATTTCTTTTTCCAGATCAAAATCAGCATGGGCAACGCCATGAACACAATCAGGTAAGGTCTCATCAGCGTCATCACCGCCGAGAGAATGAACATTGCAGCCAGCTTTCCCGCGTTTTCCCTCTGATAATAGCTGTAGGCAAAACCCCAGAATACAATAAGCATGCTAAAGCAGATAATCTCCGGCATGGAGGACATCATATATCTGGTAAATAAAGGAAACAGGGCAAACAGCACCGCGATTTTCGCGCACTGCTTCCCATTTGCCTGCGTCAGCCACGCAAAGAGAAACATTGCCAGCGACAGCAGGAAAATATTGCAGTACACCGGAGAAAGTAAATTCCACCCGAATAAAAATCCCCACAGCAGCCAGGGCCAGAACAGCACAGGACTCCAGGCCGCGAAGGAAAGCACCTGCGCATGACTCTCGTTAAAGCCAAAATAGCCGTAAGGAAAGCCGTACCCGATCATTCCCTCCACCTGTTTATAGTAAAACAGCTCATCATTCCAGGCAGAGGCAGGAAGATAGGTGTCAGCAATGGTGTGCCCTGTCAGCAGACAGCGCACAGCGCAGCACAAAAGCGGCAGCAGGGACATCAGAAGCGCCCTGTAAATACGTATATGTTTGTAAAAATGGTTCTGTAGTCTCTCCATTTATTCCTTCTCGGTTTCTTTCTTACATCCGGCCATTTCCGGCTCGTTCGGTCTTGTCTGATCCATTACGGCCGGTTCATCCTGCCCTGTCCATTTTCGGCCCGGTTTGTCCCGCCTGACCCATTTTTTGTCGATTCCATATTGATGCGATCCCGGATCACGTACTGCGGCGCACTGTTTAAGCTGATATAGACGCGCCCGATATATTCCCCCAGAATGCCCAGCATCAGCATGATCATTCCGCCAAAAAACACCAGGGCGCTCATCAGGGCGCTGAACCCGGCCGGAACGTCCGGCCTTACAATCCTCTTAATAATGGTGTAAATGCCATATATAAATCCCACACCCGCGCAGCCCGCGCCGATACAGGTGGCGACCCGCAGAGGCATGACACTGAACGCGGTAAAGCCGTTGATCCAAAGAGCCAGAAGCTTTTTGAGAGTGTAGCCGCTGCTGCCCACCTCCCGCTCTCTGTGATTGACCTTCACATTGGCGATTCTCTTGGTGGCCCGCAGCACAAGGCCGATTACATAGGGGTAGGAGTTCTCATAACGGATCATATCCTCCACCACAAAACGGCGCACCGCAAAATAACTGCTGATATACAATTCCTTGGGCTTGCCCAAAAGCGCCCGCAGCATCAGTTCATTGGCCTTACTTCCCAGATTGCGGAAGGTGGAATGCATCTTGTGCTCGTACTCGGCATAGACTGCGTCGTACCCCTCCTCGATCTTCGCAATCAGCTTTCCCGCCTCATTAGCGGGAGTCTGTCCGTCGTCATCCAGGCAAATCACCACATCGCCGTCGGTATGGCGAAGCCCCGCCATCAGCGCCGCATGCTGCCCGAAATTCCGTGCAAAATCAATGCCGCGAATAAAGGGATATTTCTCACAGAGCCGGCGAATCACATCCAGCGTACCGTCCGGAGAACAGTCATTTACAAGTATAATCTCCCAGGTGTGCTCCGGCATTCCGGCCATGGTGCTGTTGATCTCCTCCACCACCTTTTCCAGCGTATGCTCAGAACGATAGCAGGGAATCACATAACTAATCTTCATGAGTATCCTCTCTCACCACCGCCATCCAGACAATGTCCTTATATTCCCCGCGAATACACACATCGTCCTTCAGGCAGCCTTCCTTTACAAATCCTGCCTTCTCATAGCTTCGAATGGCTCTTGTATTTTCCGAAAGCGCCCGCAGGTAAATCCTGTGAAGATGGAGTTCCTCAAATCCATAGGCAGTCATCAGCCGGGCTGCCTGTGTGCCGATTCCTCTGCCCCTTACCTCTTCCGTGCCCAGGAAAATTCCATACTCTCCCTTATGATGGGTATGGTCAATGTCACGGATATAGACACTGCCGATGGCTTTGCCGGTTTCTTTTTCACAGATCATCATCTGGGCAGCCTTTCCTGTCTGCACTACCTCGTGGAGCCAGCGCAGGTGCCCCTCAGGAGTAAAATCCTCCTGATATATAAAGGACTTCCTCGCACCGGGAGAATTGCGCCAGGCCACAATATCCGCCGTATCCTCTTCCGTCATAGGTCTTAAATAAATCATCCCGGTCTCCTTATCTCACAGCCTCTTTCCACACAAAACAATCATATTGCCGGAAAATGTAGGCTTCAAAAGCCTTTTCTCTATGATGCCCTGCAGCGACTTTCAATCATTCTTATACCAGCGGATCCTGCCCTGCCAACATGTATAAAAAGAAGTGAATACCGCACACCAGATGGGCGGCATAGAAAATCCACTCCAGACAGACCGCACATTTTTCTTTTTTCATCCTTGCCTGCAGAGTATTCTCCACAAGCATCATCAGCCCCGCCAGAAATACAAAAAACATCCCGTGCATATATCCCCAGGCAAAATTGCCGTGACTCATGCGGAAGCCTTTTTCATATAAAAAGAAAAACATCAGAAAGCCAGACAGCCACAGCTGCCAGGCATGGCGGAACCAGGAAACTGTCTTTAACTTTCTGACATTCAGCAGCAGCACCAGCAGCGGAAAGGCGCAGCCTAAAAGCACACTTCTCAGAATATTGTCCGTATACAGACCCCATACCGCTCCCGGTGCGATTCCAATGCCGCTCTCTTCTTCCACATAATCTGTGCCGGAAAACACTCCAAAGAACTGATATATCATCAGAAATCCGGCAGGAAGCACGCAAAAGCCAAAATACAGGCTTTTGATCAGATTTTTTCCGCGGCTTCTGAAAAATCTATACAGCAACACTACAGCGTAGACCGCCACAGCCACCAACGTAAAGGACGGCTTGGCCAGAGCGCCCAGGAACAAAGAAACGGCAAAGGTCAGATACTCCCTTAGACTCGCTTTGCTTTCGTATTTTTCCAGTAAATCCGCTCCTGCAAAAAAACTGACCACACTAAAAGGTCTGGTTGCCAGATAGGTTGCGTTCCAAAGCGGATTGGGAGTATAGGTTCCCATACACCGGGATATTCCCGCCACAGTGCTGGCAGAATAAGGCAGGTACAGCATGGACACAAAAAACATTGTCAGAATCAGCCCATGAGCCATCATTTCCTGCCAGAGTGTGATTTCCTTCCGAACCCCGGTCAGCCGGGACTTTATAAATTCCAGGAAATACCGATCCGCAATCCACACACTCAGGGAATTCAGCAAGGTGACTGCGACAGCCATGGCTCTCTCCGGCGTACAGAAATTCATCACCATCCGCGCCAGAGCAAACATCAGCGGATAGGGATAGGCAAATCTGTCCTCCAATCCCTGGATGGTCAGAATATAAGGCCCCATGTCCGACCAGTAATTGCCGCCCTACTCAATGCACTGCCTGTAAAAAAGCCCATCCATGACTGCGGTATACCCTGCCAGAAGAAGTTATCGGAAGAGCTGGCGATAATCGATGGCTGTTGTTTTCTTTTCCTTTATCATGTCATGCCTTTCTCAGATACACCAATTCATTTTCCACTGTCCCGGTCATTGCATGATCCAGACCCGGCAGCTTATCTCCCGTCGTTCTTTCTATCGTCAGCTTCACTCTATTTCTCCAGATCAATTTCCTGTAAACGCTCTCTGATCTGTTCCACTGACAGCCATTCCGTGTTGTTGCCGGAGCTGTAGGAAAAACCTTCCTCCACCTTTTTGCCGTTGGTATTCACCTTCTGCTTGTCGTTCCAGTGTACCTGAGGATAGACGATGAAGTGCTTTTCATATTCCCAGGTATTGGCGGAATCCTCCGTGGTCACCATGATCTCGTGAAGCTTCTCTCCGGGATAAATACCGATTTCCTTCGTGTGCCCGCCGGGAAGCATGGCCTCCGCCAGATCGGTCACGCGGAAAGAGGGAATTTTACTGATAAAGGTTTCTCCGCCGGTGGCCTCCTCCAAGGCCTTGATCACCAGCTTCACGCCCTCCTCCAGACTGATCCAGAAGCGGGTCATGCGGTAATCGGTGATGGGAAGCTCAGTGCCTCCGTTTTTGATGATATCATAAAATTTGGGAATGATGGAGCCGCGGCTGCCGGCCACGTTGCCGTAGCGCACGATGGCAAAGCTGATGTCCTTGTTGCCGGCATAGGCATTGGCCGCAATGAAAAGCTTATCGCTGACCAGCTTGGTGCCGCCGTAGAGGTTCACAGGATTCACCGCCTTGTCCGTAGAGAGGGCGATCACCTTCTTTACCCCGCAGTCCAGGGCCGCCTCGATCACGTTCTGGGCACCGTGGATGTTGGTTTTGATGGCCTCGTTGGGGTTGTATTCACAGGCGGGCACCTGTTTTAGGGCCGCTGCGTGTACCACATAGTCCACGCCCTCGAAGGCCCGGTAAAGCCTGTCCTTATCCCGCACATCGCCGATGAAAAAGCGCAGCTTGGAGGCATACTCAGCAAACTCGCCCTGCATGATAAACTGCTTGAATTCGTCTCTGCTGTAGATGATGATTTTCTTTGGGTTGTAGTGGGTCAGCACATATTTTGTAAATGCCTTTCCGAAGGAGCCTGTGCCTCCGGTAATCAGAATTGTTTTGTTGTTTAACATACCTGTCTCCTTTTTTCTCCTGCGTTGTCGGAACAGACGATGGATTTTTCTGGCTCGTTTCGCTGTGCGTCAGATTTCATGCAATTTTTCCCCTCGCACCGATGCACAGAGGCGCTCGCTCAGAAAAATCCATCGTCCGTTCCTCTGTGCGGGCAACTCTGCACCACGAAAACTTACTGTATTTTGTACCAGTCCAATACCTTATAGAACGCCCGGATCACATCCTCCACATCCTCGTCCGTCATGGCCGGATACAGAGGGATACTCAGGAATCCCTCGTAGGCCGCCTCCGCCTTCGGGCACAGTCCCGGCCCGTATCCCAGCTTCCGATAATATGGGAAAGTATAGATTGGAATATAATGCACGTTACATTGTACATTCTCACAGGCCAGCGCGTCAAATATTTCTTTTCGGCCAGCCTTTAATTTATTTAATTTTAACTGTACAATGTACAGATGTCTTGTGGTGTCGGACTGAGGGATTTCCTTCTGGACAAAGATCTCCTCTCTGTCCGCGAAGGCCTGATTGTAGCGGGCCACGATCTGTTTGCGGCGGTTTTTGAACCGCTCGATTTTGCGCAGCTGGCTCTCTATCAGGGCTGCCTGGAAATCCGTGATGCGGTAATTGTAGCCCAGATCCACCATCTGATAATACCAGCCGCCCTCGCTCTCCTTATCCATCAGCGACTGATCCCTGGTGATGCCGTGGGTGCGGAACAGGCTCAGCTTCTCATACAGCTTCGGGTCATTGGTCATCACCGCGCCGCCCTCGCCGCCGGTCACGGTTTTCACCGGATGGAAACTGAAGGTGGTCATATCCGCCAGGTTTCCCACCGGCACACCGTTGTAGGTGCTTCCAATGGAATGGGCCGCATCCTCAATGAAAATCAGGTTGTGCTTTTCGCAGATCGCCCGGATTCTCTCGACTTCCACCACCTGGCCGGTAAAGTCCACCGCCACCACTGCTTTGGTACGGGGCGTGATTTTGCTCTCGATCTCATCCGGATCAATATTGTAAGTGTCCGGGTTGATATCCGCAAACACTGGTCTGGCACCGCAGTACAGAGCACAGTTGGCGCTGGCCGCAAAAGTCATGGGGGTGGTGATCACCTCGTCCCCGGGGCCGATCCCTGCCGCCAGGCAGGCAATGTGCAGGGCCGCTGTGCCGTTGGAGACGGCCACGCAGTATCTGGCACCGGTCAGGGCGCAGAGGGCGCGCTCCAGGGAAGGGATAGCGGGGCCGCAGGTCAGAGTGTCGCTTTTCAGGACTTTGACGACGGCTTCGATGTCATCTTCCTCGATGCACTGGTGCCCGTAGAAGATCTTTTTTTCTCTTATGGGGGTGCCGCCGAGAATGGCGGGTAATTCACTGTTTTTCATAATCCTTCCGTTTCCGGAGCAATGATTGAAAAAAAGAACGGTGAAAAACTCATCGTTAATCTTCGCCTTATCTTTTTTTCAATCATCGCTCCTGCTTTAAAGCAGATTTATCACAACAACCGCAGATGTCGCTTTTCATTTTCAAAAGCATTGGGGCCGCCATCCGTAAGGCGCTTTTCATCGCAGATTACTGTTTGCGAAATTTCAGATATCATGTCACTCGCAGCAAACCACTTTATGTCGTTCGCTGCAGCTTTATTCGATGTCCCGCGCTTTCATCGTCAGGCGGTGGATTTTGCGGGTCAGCTTAGGTGCGATGGCAAATAACAGCAAATATAGTTTATTCTTTTTGGTTAAATCCGGATTCTTCAGTGTCCGGAAAATATTGCCGCGCACATTTTTGCAGATTTTCCGGTATTGTTCATTGTCAGGACTCATCTGCTCTACCGGGATGTGGAGCAGGTAGTCCAGGCGCTGGTACTGGCCGAAGCGCTGCGCAGTACAAGTCAGGGACGGCCAGTGCTCTTTCACAAGCGTGAGAGCCAGGTCGGCGTTGTCCACATTGTCAGCAAAGACTCTGGAAAACTGATCTCTCGCCGTTTTGCGGGTATTGCTGTCCGGCCGATAAAACACATGATAACACTGCTTCGGCAAAGACACAATACCTTTCATTTCACAAAGGAGCTGAATTAACACATGAAAATCCTCGTTCAGCGCCCCCTGCGGAAACTCCCTGTTGTCGAACAGACTCCTGCGCACCAGCTTCGTGCAGAAGGAGCAATCGCCCCGGTGCATCAGAAGCTCCCGCATGAAATCCTCTGAGGGAATAAAAACGATTTCCTCCGGCGGTTCGCAGATATCGGGAAGCCTCTCTCCCGACGCCGCAACCTCATCCCGGCCCACCTGAGCCATCTCGCAGCCGTACTCCTCCTCCGCCGCCATCAATAGCTCATACATGTCCTCCGCAATATAATCATCGCTGTCCACAAAGCCCAGATACTCCCCCCGGGCCTTCTCAATTCCCAGATTCCTCGCGCTGGAAGAGCCTCCGTTCTCCTTGTGAAACACCCGGATTCTTAAATCCTCTGCAGCCAGCTCATCGCACAATGCTCCGGTACCGTCTGTGGAGCCGTCATCCACCAATATGATTTCCAGATTCTCATAAGTCTGAGCGATAATGGAGTGTACGCACCTGGGAAGATATTCTATTATATTATAAACCGGTACAATGACTGATATCAACGACTTTCCCATTTCAATTCCTTTTATACCTCTAAGGCGCATCTCTCTTCCACACAGTGGCATGCCGCAATCAAAGCGTGAAACAGTTTATGCATTTCCGCACAGGACTTTGCGCCATACCCCGGCTTCCTCTATATCCTGCTCATCGGCCCGCTCTCATACTCCGGCAGCTTCGCCCCCCGAAGCTCCGCCTCAATACACGCATACAACCTCCGCGCCGCCGTCTCCGCGTTCCACACCTCATCGATGGTCCGGTACGCCGCCTTCCCCATCTGTTTCAGGCCGGCATACCCCGGCTCCCGCAAAAGCTCCGCCAGCCTTCTGACAGCCGCACTGATCTTTCCTGTGGGATACAGAATGCCGTTCTCTTCGTCCCTGATCAGATAAGGTGCTGCCCCCATGGCCCGGTCCGCGGCCACCACGCAGCCGCTGTTCATGGCCTCGTTGATCACCGCGCCCCAGCCCTCCTTTCGGTCGCTGGTGGCAAGATACACCTGGCTTTTCTCCATCAGGCTCCGGACAGCCGCCGGATCCTGAAATCCGGTGAGCGTCACCTTCTGCTGCAGCCCCTTCCGGGCAACCAGCTCCCGTACCCGACCCTCCTCAGGGCCGCTGCCCACCATCGTCAGGTGCACATCAAAGCCGGCATGGAGAAGAGCCTCCGTCATAAGCACCGCCCGCTCCGGGTGCTTCCAGTCAATCATCCGGGCAGCCCAGAGCAGTTTCACGGGCATACTCCGATCTGCGACCGCTCCTCTCAACGTTTCCGCTCCGAACTGTACGGACCCATCAGCTCCTCTCAACGATTCTTCTCCTGATCGTCTAACCTCAGTCTCCGTCTGCGCATATTTTCCTTCCATCAGCGCATCCGCATCATAAACCTTATGCTCCGGGAAATACCCATAGCGGAACTTCTTGAACGGGTAAGCCGCCACCATGCGGAAATCCCCCGCCACATAGGCTCCGCTGCAGAGCAGATACACCCGCTCCCCATTGTGCCTGGTGTGATCCAGAAATTTTCTGCGCAGCCCTCTGGGGGTAATAAACCGATATCTTCCTTCCTTATATAAACGTTCGCTGTAGCGCCAGAGAGGCTTCTTTTCCTTCAGCCGGGTCCGGACATAGCTTTCCTTGTCCGTACCCCCGAAAATCACCGCGTCGGCCTCATCGATCATCCTCTGATAATCCTGCGGGTTCTCCCAGTAATTTCTGACAAAATCCACGCTTCCCAGGGCATTGCCCCAGCCCATGACCACCCGTTCCTCCTCCATGCGCTCCGTCTGTATGAAAAAATAACTTCCGCCCGCCTGAGTGCACAGCTGATACAGCTTTTGAGACACAGGCTGCTGATGATGATTAAAATAATTGGAGACAAATACCAGATTCATGATGCATCAATCTCCCTGTAAATTTCAATCAGACGCTTCTGATTGGTCCGCGGGTCATGGGTTCTCAGGGCATGAGCTCTGGCTTTCGCGGCCCGCCGTTTCATCTCCTCCGGATGATCAAAGGCTTCCAGCACTGCTTTGGTCAGATTGCCCACAATCCGTTTCAGCTCCCCCGGCTCCTGTGCTTTTTCCACCCGGAACCCTTCATATATATATCCCTCGTCGGCGCAGAGCATGGACAGAATTCCGCCGATATCCGCCGTCACCACCGGCGTGCCCAAAAGCATGGCCTCCCCCAGGGAATTGGGAGAATTCTCCATGGTGGAGGGGCACACAAACACCTGACTTTTCAGATACTGCTCCTTCATTTCCGCGGCGTTTAGCTTTCCCGCGAAATGCACCCTGTCTCCGATATGATTTTTCTTTAACAGCTTCTGAATATATTTTCCGTAAGCGGATAATTTCACAAAGCTTTCCAGACCGGGCTTTCTCAGAATACAATTTCCGGCCACATACACCTGCGTATCCGGATACTTCTCCAAAATCTCCGGCAGCGCCAGCAGCATATAATGAAGTCCCTTGATGGGATAATCTCCCTGGCTTAAGAAAATCCGGTGGCGCTCACAGCCTTCCTCGCTCCACTGCCCGGCATAAAATTCCGGCCGCAGCGTCTCCTGCATCTCATGATACCTCACGGTGGGATTCCACTTCTGTGTCCAGTAACGGTCAAACCGGGTGCGCCCCGTCACATGGCCGGTCCATTTCACCGCTGCCAGCTCCCACTGCCCCCGGCCTTCGTATTTTAACTGCTGCTCTTTCAGACTGTCCTTTCGCAGAATATCCCGCAGCGTAACGCTGTTGACCACAGACTTCGGCATATTGGCCATGTAGCCCTTCGCATACACCCGGCACAGCCCCTGAATACCGATCAGCGTCCGGTCCGGCCTGGAAAACATCTTCACCGCCGCCAGCGTGTGGGGGTACTCGGTGCCGAAGCAATGCAGCAGATCCGGTTCAAAGGAGGTCATAATATCGCTTAAGTCCTTCTCCATCTCCATGTCATAATTTTCCGCTCCCAGACTGTCCTCCCGAAAGCCAAAATACTGCAGGTCATAATCCTCATTGACCACCAGACTGCCCCGCACCGCATCCTGGCCTTTTGCAATAGGAAAAGCAAACCCCAGCTGAATCCCCTGCCCGGCCATCTCACCAATCACCGCCCGGTACAATCCGCCGACCCAGCCCTCCTTATTGCCCGCGTCCATATGAAGCTCTGCCGCGATCTGCGGCAGCACCACATTGCAAACCCACAACACTCTCATAAAATACTCTCCTCCAGCTATGTCTGCAATTTCAGCCACATCAACATACATACCGGACAACTGACAGTTTCAGCCACATCAACATGCGTATCAGACAACCGACATTTCACAGCAGCTCTGATCCCCTCTGGTCAGTCAAATATCCACGTCCTGTAAGGCAATATCCGAATATCCACATCATAAGCCGATTTCAGGAAAAACGCAAAATAAATCAGAAACGCTGCCACCGTCCCCGCCGTCAGCAGTTTTTTCCACTTTCCATCCGGCAGATGATACAACAGCGCCGGGATCAGAAACACCTGCACCACCTTAAAATAATTTCCCACCCGGGTCACCTCCGGAATGAACGACCCGAACAGATTGATCACCAGTCCGGCCACGTTCACCCACACCCAGAAGCGAATGTGCGGATTGTCCTCCTTCCACACCCCGTAGCAAAGGAAACACAGAATCAGGCAGCACAGCCCCATCCCCACATTCACAATGGAGATGCTTCCCGTATCGTAAGCCGATTCCTCATAAAAAGGATAAAACAGGAAAATAATCCTCCGATACACATCCTGAAACAGCACCAGGCTTGCAATCAGAGCCCCGCCCACGGCAATCATCCAGGGACGCAGCCTTTTCTTTGAGAGCCAATACAAGATCAGATAACACGGAATAACCAGCAGCACCGACTTATGAAACAGCGCCGCGAAGCAGATCCACAGAATAAACTTCAGATATTCCTCCCGCAGCAGATATTTCGTGGCGTACATCACCATAGCCACCACCAGATAATACCGCACACTGTTTAAGCTGGAAAAATAATACCCGCTGGTCATCAGCAGAAACAGGCTCCCGGCGAACCATTCCGCCTGATCATACAGAGCCTTCACCATAAAAGCCGCCGTAGCCACGGAAAATACGCCGAAAATGGGCAGGTAATTATCATATCCCCACAGCTTCTGCATCCAGTAGACAATAAAATTAAAGCCCGGCTCCGAAGCCACATCCCGCCCGGAATAAATCAGCTTAAAGTTCTCCCGGTACACCCAGTAATCATTTCCCACTGCAATCCGGCAGGCGCTGACGGCGGCCAAAAGCGCAAAAATTCCCAGCGCGGCCGCAATATTTTTGGCCTGCTGCCGCTCCACTCCCCAGGGAACCTGCCCTGTCAGCTTCTGTTTTGCGTAAATACTGTTTTGCACCTGCCGCGCCAGAATCAATACCGCGGCCGTCAGTGTGAGATATACCGCCATGCGTTCCTACCTTCGATAAATCAGCTTCTTCAATTTCTGATAAGCCTTCCCCGTTGTCTCATTCTCCGCTAACGCCGTCCGAAGCGGCTGCAGCGTCACAATCAGCGCCGCCCGGAACAAAAATCTCTGCCCCGGGGACATATACAGCGCTGTGATTTCCTTGTGCTCCGCGGCGGATCGCTTTTTATTGGCGGAAGTCTCCGAAAAGCCGCCGCCCTCATAGTCCGCCAGCGTCACCGGCACATACCCGGGGCAAACCTTTTTTTCAAAAAAGCACCACAAAAAATGCTCATAATCCGCTCTCACCCGGTATTCAGTGCGGTATCCTCTCTCCGCGAACAGACTCCTGTGATATACACAGGCCTGATGGTTGGGCACATTCCGATAACAGGCAAAGGCATCCAGCCGGGGATTGGACTGCACGACGCTGCCCCGCAGCACGTCGTACACGTTTCCATAATAAAGCAGCGCTCCGTCCTCCATCCCGGCCGCAAACTTTTCCAGCGCGTCCGGCCCGTGAAACACATCCCCGCAGTTCAGAAAATACAGATACTCGCCCTGTGCCAGAGCCGCCCCCCGGTTCATTCCGTCATAAATTCCGGAATCCTTTTCCTGAAAAATACGAACCCTGGCAGCTATTCCGGCATCTTTTTCCTTCGCATCATCCCGGCCTTCTGTTTTCCCGGCGATCCCATCCGGGTTCTCCTCCGGCTTTTTCCCCCGGGCAAGCCAACTTTTCAGCTTCTCCACCGACCCGTCCGCAGAGCCCCCGTCCTTGACGATCAGCTCAAAATCCCGAAAGCTCTGGGCAGCGGCGCTCTGCACTGTTTTTAATAATTTATCGCCCGAATTCAAACTCACTGTGATAATGCTAAGCTTCATCGCCCTCTTCTCTTTCCACCCTGCGACCCTCTCTGATGCCCCGGCAGACCAGCCCAAGGGCCTTCCTCCAGGGAATTTCCTGACACATCAGCTTCCTTTTGGTAAAGACAAACCGAAACGCCCAAAGGGGCGCAGCCCAGCCATAAAGAAAATGGTAGAGCACTCCCCTGTCAAAAAAGAATTTTTCATGATAGCCGGTAAACCAGGTGGAGGGTCTTGGCACCTCCTCCCCGATGCACACCGGCGTTTTATACAATTTCAGCCCGGCTTTGAGGACGTCCCGGATAAACAGACTGTCCTCCCCGTTGCTGTAGCGGGCGCCGCCTCCAAACAGTGTGGAAAACCGGACGCCGCTTTGCAAAAGCTTCTCCCTCCGGAAGGCCATACTGTAGGCCGGATACCGGCCGCAGTTGAGAAGTCCTACCGGCCCGAACTGATCATTCTGATAGGTTTTGCGCGCCGGATCCACCTCCACCTGAAAAAGCAGGCCGTCCGCCTCCGGATGCCTGTCAAACTCCTCTGCAATGGCCAGCCCGTATCCCTTCCGATAGACAATATCCTCGTCGCTGAAAATACAGAATTCACGCTCTGCCTTCGACATAGCCAGATTCCGGCTCCTGCCCACGCCTCTCTCAGTGGAGCAGCAGACTCTTATCCTTCCACAGGGCGATGCAGTCTCATCTATCTTTTCAATATCACTACAGCCCTCAGACCGCTCATTCTCCTCCACGCAGCAAAATGATCCATTCCGCCCGTTCTCCTCCATGCCGCAGGACAGCGCAAACTGCTCCTCATCCTCCCTGCCGCACTGATTGACGATCACCGCGTCTGAGTCCAGCTTCATTTTACTGACAAGAGACTTTACATCCGCGTTCAGGCAGGATACCAGCACTTCCACTCTCATGATTCCCTCTCCCGCTCTTTTTTCCTGCGATGAAAAGCCTGCCGCAGAGTTTCCGTTCCGTAATAACTGCGCAGAAGCCTCCTGTCGCTGTTCCACAGCACCGCGCCGGTCAGCGCAATATCCTGCTGCCTGTAACAGGAAAGCAGCCTTTCAATGAGAGCGCTGGAATCCGCGCCCGCTTCCACCACCAGGATAACTCCGTCAGCGTCCCGAAGCCTTGCCGCTCCTTCCGGAGCCTGCAATGTTCCCATCACGCCCTCCCAGCTCTTCTCAGGGAAAGCGGATCGAAACCAGGCAAGCGCCTCCATACAGCCGACAGAGCCGTTGATCCCTGTCAGCGCAATCTTTTCCAGGTTTTTCGTGCCATATCGAATGTTTTCCTCAAGCTCCGCCTGACCGTCAGCCCCAAACACCTTCAGCCCATGCCTTTGCGCCAGCTGCCCCGGCAGACGGACCCGATCATCGGAAAGGTACCACAGCCACACAATCATACAGCACAGGAACAGACCGATCACACCTCCAAGCACCGCGGCACGGAAGGTTCTCACGTCCGCCGTAATCAGATACGCCTGTTCCGGACTGTCAATCACCCGGATGCTGTCAAGCTCTCTCTGGCTTGCAGCAAATTCCGGCAGCCATTCCTCATAACATCTCACGATGGCAAGAGACAGCTCCGGATCAGAAGTCACCACCGATAAGGTCTGTAACCTGACGTCCGCCGGAACGGTGGTACTGACATAACCAGCCAGCTCCGTCTCCGAAATTTCATAGCCCAGACTTTCAGAAATGATTTCCTGAATCTCATCGCAGACAAGCCATTCATTCCAGGTATATTCATTAAAATAATCCGTGGCGTAGGATTCGGAGTCGTCCGGATCCACCGCGTACTCCATATAAAGAATCACATCCGCCTGATACTCCCTGGCAGGCGCAAACACCACCTTTACCAGAAAATACCCTCCGCCAAGCAGCAATGCGCCGATCAGGGCGGAGAGTACAAACACATACCATTTCCGCAGCAGGCGCAGCAGAAACAATTTCAGATCAAAGGGCTCCCTGTAGAAATCCCATTTCCT
This sequence comes from Lachnospiraceae bacterium, assembly GCA_021205045.1. Lineage (GTDB taxonomy): Bacteria > Bacillota > Clostridia > Lachnospirales > Lachnospiraceae > RGIG6307. Next base: position 24,508 of record JAJPYH010000218.1, read on the forward strand.
GTCTTCTTCCATTTTCATTCCTCATCATTCGCATGGGCGGTTTTCATCCGCAGTCTTTCCGGGCGTCCTCATGCGCCATCCGCCCCGCGTTGCTCTTCGCTATCCAGGAAAACAGCCCCATCAGCGTCACTCTTCATCATCCACATGTGCCGCCTTGTCCGCGTCCTTCTGCCGGTACATTTCCTCCTTGAATGCGGTCACCTGCTCCGCCTCCACGCCCTCTGTGCTGTCCGGCCAGAACAAAATCTTCAGCGTCAGCATCATCAGCCGCAGATCCAGCCAGATGGAATAATTTTCAATATAAGTCAGATCCAGCTTGAGCTTGTCATAGGGAGTCGTATTGTATTTGCCATAAATCTGGGCATATCCCGCCAGCCCTGCCTTCACCTTGGTGCGGTACACAAACTCCGGCATGACCTCCATATATTGCCGGATAATCTCCGGCCGCTCAGGTCTGGGTCCCACAAAGGACATATCCCCCTTGAGAATATTGAACAGCTGAGGCAGCTCGTCCAGCCTGCATTTCCTGATCACCCTGCCCACAGGCGTGATCCTGCTGTCATTCTTGCTGGCAAGCCTGGCCACGCCGTCCTTCTCCGCATCCACCCGCATACTGCGGAATTTCAGGATATAAAACTCTCTCATATCCTCGGTGCAGCGGATCTGTTTGTAAAGAATCGGCCCGCCGTCATAAATCTTGACCGCCAGAGCCGTGAGCAGCATAAACGGGGACGACAGCACGATCAGGATCAGGGACAGCACAATATCCATCAGCCGCTTGATAAATTTCTCCTCAATCCGCAGACTGTACTCCCTGGTCAGGAACATGGGCGTGTCAAAAATATGCATTTCCTCCGCCCCGCTCAGAATCACGTCAGTAATCTTGGGAAGGATATAAGTGCGGATTCCCTTTCCATAGCAGAATTTGAAAATTTTATTGCGGCTTCCCACATCGATATCCCCGATCACCACCGCGTCATAGCGCTCGCAGGCTTCCGCGCAGACTCTGTCCAGACCTTCTTTGATATCGATACATTTGGAAATCTCATATTTATCCTTGCGGCTCTCAAATTTTCTGACCAGATCGTCATAGGGGCGGTCTCCGTGCACCAGCAAAAGCCTCCTTGGCGGGAAAATTTTGCGGTACAGCCAGTAAAAAAACACAGAACAGCCCAATGAAACCGCCGCCTGATAAATGGTCATCTTGATGAAGGTAGGCGGATACATCAACGCCCAGTTCATCAGCGAGATCTGTCCGTAGGTAATCACATTGGTGGCAATAATGGAGAACATCTGGGAAAAAATAACCTCCGAGGCCTTCAGATACCCGATATTCAGTCCCCCATACATGCTGGAAAAGGCAAACAGCAGTACCACGTAAATCGCAATGGCAAGCCAGTGGCCCTTCGTGGTAAACCACAGATTCCTGCGAATCTCAATGGAATATCTGTTATACCAGAAATAACAGTAGACCAGCGACTCGCTGGCAATGGTAATCAGAGAAAAACACAGTACAATCAGTCTTTTGAATTCACCAAATCTTTTCATTTACACCCTCCGGCGCACTGCCCTGAAAGCCCAAAAGCAGAAATTATAGCCGCTGTACAAAACGCCAAGCTTCTCCACCTTCCGGTACAGAGCCCAGATCCTTTTCACTGCCGTCAGTTTATTGGAGGAAAGGCTCTTCGCAGGTCTGCGGTACCTGACCAGCGTCTTCTGAAACCCGCAAGCGATATATCCCGAGCGCAGCAGCTGCCACCACAGCGCCGTATCCTCACTCTTCACATCAGGCATCCTGATCTCAGAGCGGCTGATCTGCTCTGTATCCAGCATGACTGTGGAGGTAAATATGGTCGTATTGCGCAGCGCCCGTCTGTAAGTCATCGCAGCCGGCACATGGACTACTTTTCCCAGGCCCCGCCCCTGTTCATTGGCAAACTCATAATTACCAAAACAAAACGCGGCCTTCTTTTCCCTCATAAAGCCAAGCTGACGCAGAAGCTTGTCCGGCTCCCAGATATCATCCGCGTCCAGATAGGCGATATAGCGGCCCTGCGACTGCTCCACCCCCAGATTCCTGGCCACGGCAGGCCCCACATTCTCATCCAGCCAGATTACCTGAATCCGGTCATCCGAAATTTCCTCCAGATATTCCGCCAGAAGCTCCCTCGTTCCGTCATCCGAGTGATCCTCTATGAGAATCATTTCCCAGTTCGTATAGCTCTGGGCACGGACATATCCTATCGTTTCAATGATATATTTTTTTACATTATATACAGGCACAATAATGCTTACCAGATCATTCATGTCTCTTCCTCAGGTGTATTTTTGATATAAGCTATATATTGCCCCGATAATGTTACCAAATTGTAATCAGCGGGTGTGGAGAGCACTTCCTCCCAGGAGGAGAGCGCAATCAGACAGTCCGGCTGTATCTCTTCCACATAGGATATCAGTATCTTCGCGTTATCCCCGCTCAATGTATCCAGCGCCAGGATGCTGCCAATCTGCGTCTCCGCCTCCGCATAATCATATTCCACATACCCCATCGCCTGCGTGTCCCACAGATCTCTGCCATACACCGGATACCAGTCCGTGCAATACAGACGGGCATACATGATCAGGTCATTATCCCCCAGAATCTGAAGCTCACGGTCTCCCACAGCTTCCTTCAGTGTGTCAAACGCTTCCCCTGCCCAGGCCGGAATGCCATATCCGTCCGACTTCTCCTGCTCATCAAAAACATGAAAATTGGTAGCTGCCATCGACAAAAAAAGTACACACAGAAGGGAAATCACGGTCCAAAGACATTCCTGCCCCCGTTTCTCTGCCCGGGGTGCGCTTCCTCCTGTGTTTTCCACCACAAGACAGCCCCCCAGCGCGATGACCGGCATCAGAGGCACCGCCAGCAGCAGATCCTGCCAGTCATAAAATCCGCTGTATCCGCACAGCAAAAGCGCCGCCGTCACCGGCACAAACACCGCCAGCCCCAGGATTCCCGCGCTTTTGGCAAACCGAGCATCCGTCTCTTTTGCCCATCGGAGAATCAGGAAAATGCTCACCGCGAACAGCAGAAGCACAACGCCCTGTTCCTGCTTAAAGAAAGTCACACCCTCCTGCCATTTCAGAAAATACTGATTCATGTCCGCGCCCTCCTGTCTGTCCACAGGGTCACCAGCAGAAATACCGCGGTGACAAGAGCGCAGTAGCCAATTCCGTAAGTAGTCCACACCAGCGTGGCCTCGCACACTATTGCCAGAAGAGCCCACAGCCACTGCCTCCGACAGCAGACCAGCAGACAGAAAGGCAGCAAAATACAGGCCCGGATGGTCTCCCCTGAAAAACCGGCGTAAAATAGCCTGTATCCGGCCATTCCCTCACTGTGAGCAGTCAGCACATACCAGAAAGCAATCAGCCCCACAAACAGCCAGACATACTTTTCCCTGCCGCGCAGCAGCACTCTTCCCAGAGAAAAATAAATTCCCAGACTCCAGAGCCAGACAAGCACCGGCACGATCTGTCCCATCAGCGTGTAAGCGGAAATTCCTGTCATGTCCATGACGGCCGCGTACAGGGTGGAGAGCCCCAGAATCTGCAGCCGCCGCGGGATACTCCCCGCCGCCTGTCCTGTAAACGGGTGCCGGGCCATGAGAAGTCCGCTGTCGGCTGTGTTGAGCGCCATCTCATACACCGCGTCCGTCAGATCCACCACATAATTTCCCATAAAATGCGCCAGCGTCACAGCCCCTGCCGCCGCCAGCACCACAAGGTATATGCCTCCGCTTCTGAGAGAAAGCCGGCTTATCTGCGCCGCCTCCCCCCTGCGTTTACGCCATCTGCGGCAAAAGGCGCACAAAAGAACCGCTAAAAGAGCCCCCGCCACAAGGGCCGGTATCAGTAGCCTCTCATAAAGGCCCAGTGTTCCCCCCGTAAAAAGAACACACAGATAGGCTGCCTCCGCGCAGCCCCACAGGACTATCAGTCCCACCGTCAGATCAATCATGATGCTTTCTCCGAAATCAGACTTTCATAAAAACGAAAAAAGTCTCCCACTCCGCCGCAGCCGGCAGCAAGCAGAAGACTTTTTCCGTTCAGAGTGCCTTTACATCCAGCCGGACCTTGTCGGCAATCCGCGCGATGTACTCGCTGTTGGTAGGCCTGTGCCTGCCATGCTCATTGGAATAGCCGAATAACTCCTCGAAGGTCGCGCTGTTCCCTCTCTGCCAGGAAACCTCGATGGCATTTCTGACTGCCCTCTCCACCTTCTGGTCGGTAGTCCTGAAATGCTTCGCGATGGTAGGATACAGAAGCTTGGTCACACTGGATACCGCCTCCATGTCCCTGCTGGAAAGCATAATAGCGTCCCTCAGATAATGATAGCCCTTCAGATGGGCGGGTACGCCCACATCCAGCATAATCCTGGTCACATAGCTCTCCAGCTGCACCTCCTCAATCGTCAAAATATCCATAGTAAAATTCCCCTTTCCACATCTGGTATTTTGCCGGATAACAGCAATTTTGCGTTACCGATGGGGAAATCTTACCACAGGTGTCGATTTTTGTGAAGGGAAACTCATCGCGCATTTTGTCGTCTTCTGTGATGCGTTCTGCCTGAAATAACCCCCGTCAAAGCTCTTCCTTTACTATATAAATCGGCCTGTCCTTCACTTCCATATAGGTCTTGGCCAGATACTGGCCGATGATGCCGATGCAGAAAAGCTGTACCCCGGCAATCAGTGTAATGATGCACACAAGGGACGGCCAGCCGCCCACAGGATCTCCCCAGATCAGCGTCCGCACAATGATGAATATCATCGCCACGAAGGCAATCACGCAGAAGCTGATGCCTATAAAGGCCGCGACGGAAAGAGGGACTGTGGAGAATGCCATGATGCCGTCCAGAGAATAGAGCAAAAGCTTCCAGAAAGACCACTTGGTCTCCCCCTTCCTGCGCTCCACATTCTCAAATTCAAGCCATTTGGTCTCAAAGCCGACCCAGCCGTAAATACCCTTGGTAAAGCGGTTGTACTCCTTCATGGAAAGGATGGCGTCCACCACCTGCCTGGTCATCAGGCGGTAATCTCTGGCTCCATCCACAATTTCCGTCTTGCTGATGCGCCGCATCAGCTTATAAAAACAGCGGGCGAAAAAGGAACGGACAGGCGGCTCTCCTTTGCGGGTCACCCGCCGGGTCGCCACAGAATCGTAGCCCTGATCAATATAGGAAAACATCTCCGGCAAAAGCCCGGGCGGATCCTGTAAATCCACATCCATGGCCACAACGTAATCCCCCGCCGCATGCTCAAAGCCCGCTAAAAGTCCCGCTTCCTTGCCGAAATTTCTGGAGAAGGACACCATGTGCACCCGCCCATCCTTCTCATGGAGCCTTCGGATTTCCTCTTTTGTACGATCCCTGGATCCATCATCCACATAGATGATCTCAAAATCCATACCCCGCCCGTCAAAGAAGGACTGATTTTTGATAAATTCCTCATAAAAAAGGGAAACATTTTCTTCCTCATTGTAGCAGGGCACAATCACGCTTAAAAGACTCATGAGATCTCCTTTTCAAATAGTCGTAAACAGCTATAATATAACAAATTATCCAAAACTTGACAACCTTTTCCTTTACTTTATCACAGCTTTTATAAGCCATTTATGATAATGTCCTTATATACCACAAGAGAAAATGTCCCA
>JAJPYH010000133.1:0-2200 GCA_021205045.1 Lachnospiraceae bacterium
AGAGGTATCTTTTTTAGTCAACTCCCTCTTTACCTTGTATTATACAGGAAGCTATATTTTCTGTTATCTGGGGGCGATCTGGTGCGGTCTTATGTTTTGCCGGACCAGTGGGGACATGTATGAGAAACGGCGGGATATTAAGGAAAGGCCGGGATTTGCCCTGGCTGCGGCGGTGTTGTTCCTGGCAGGCCTTTATCTGGAAAGCGTGGTTCATCCGGTCTGGCTGAAAAGCTTTCTGAAGGTTTTCTGAGCATGATTTTTCAGGGCTTTTGAATAAGGCCGCATCGATTTTTGGAATGCGCAGATGCAGAGGCGGACTGTCAGAAAAATCGGGGAATGGGAATGCACTGTATTGATCCGTCTGTGCGGGCTTCATTGAGGTGCACGACGGGGACTATCCCTGACGTGAGTATTGATCCGCCTGCGCGGACTTTATTCTGTATGAAAGGAAAAGGAAATATGTATCATACCGAGGGTTACATTGATAAAGAGAGTGTGGACAGCAGCTCCCACATGATCAGTCTGGCCGGGAAGCTGCAGTACAAGGATGTGCTGGTGTGGGCGGTCTGGCAGGAGGCGCCGGAGGCCAGACAGTATCAGGAGCGGCTGAGGCAATGGCTTGTGGGGGAGCTGGGGGCTGCCGGTTCGGTCACACCGGGGCAGATCAACAGGGAAATGCTCCGCATCAGCTCCTCCCTGAACTGCAGTCTGTATCTGTATTATGATAAAAAACTGTACCGCGCGGGGGAACAGGCAGCGGAAAGCGAATATTACATAGGGTCGTCCCTTGGCGTCTGCGTCCACAGGGAAGGAGGCAGGGAGGAATTCCTGAAAGAGCATTGCTGTGAAGAAAGCTGTACGGGAGAACTCAGTACAAAAGAGATTGACCCTGCTCTTCTGGGCAATGTCTGGCAGAAAAATATCATGGACTGCGTCATGGAGGACAGTCTGAGCTATGCCTACTTCATGCTCTGGGAGGTGCGATAGGTGATGAGTAAAATGCCGGAAGCTGCGGAAAGAGGAGAGCCTCCGATGCCGGAAAAAAGCGGAGCGGAGGCCATAGTCCTGAGTATTCTGAGAACTCTGCCCGGAGACTGGAGAATCCAAAAGTTTCTTTATCAGGGCACAATGTCCAGCACCTGGCTTTTATGCAGTCAGAGGGTGAGATGGAAGCTGGTCTTAAAGCTTGCGGCGCCAAAAGAACAGGCCGGGTGGGCATTACGCAGAGAGATCTCCTTTTTGCGGCAGCTGAGAGGGGAGGGGATTCCCTTTTTATATCATGACGGGGCGGACAGCGAGATTCCCTGGTACAGTATGATTTTCTATGAGGGGGAAACCCTGCGGGAAGCCCTTTGGAGGCAGCAGACGCTGACGGAGAAAGAGACTGCTTATATTGGGAGGAGGCTGTGCAGGATTCTGAGCGTTCTGCATGAGAGAACAAGGCCGGTGATCTATGGAGACTTAAAGCCGGAGAATGTGCTTTTGACTAAGGATGGGGGCGTGTATCTGCTGGATTATGGAAATGCCTGGTATCCGGGCGAGGATCAGGGAAGGATCGGCTTTCGCGGAACCGTCGGTTATGCTCCGCCGGAATGCTGGCACTTAGAGCAGGCCGGTACAGGAGTAGATATTTTCGCGCTGGGTGTGCTGCTGCATGAGATGCTGGAGGGAGGAAGACCGGAGGAGCACTTTGGGGAGTATCAGCTGCAAAACAGCGCATACAAAAAGCGGTGGCAGGCGCTGATTGACGCCTGCACCGCTTTAAACGCGAAGAAAAGAATCGTGGACGTGAGGAAAGCAGATCAACTGCTTTATATCATTTCCACAATGTGAAGAAGATCCGGCCCTTCCATCTGAAATAAGCAGACCAGTGACTTTACGCCGTCTCCGCAATGTGGTAAATCAGTTCCTCAGAGTCCTTCCATCCCAGACAGGGGTCGGTGATGGATCTGCCGTATACGCCCTCGCCGATTTTCTGATTGCCCTCCTCGATATAGCTTTCGATCATCAGACCCTTGACCATTCTGCGAATGTCGCTGTCCAGCTTTCTGGAGTGGAGCACTTCTTTGGCGATGCGGATCTGCTGTTTGAACTGCTTGTTGGAGTTGGAGTGGTTGGTATCCACAATAATAGCCGGGTTTTTCAGATCCCTCTCCCCGTACATATTCAGCAGATTGACCAGGTCCTCATAGTGGTAGTT
>JAJPYH010000133.1:2210-5657 GCA_021205045.1 Lachnospiraceae bacterium
GATTCCTGCCGTTCTTGGAGGTGGAGCCTCTGAGAATGGCGTGGGAGAGAGGATTGCCGTCGGTGGAAACCTCATAGCCCCGGAAAGTGAAGGTGTGCTTCTGCTGGGCCGCGTAGATGGAATTCAGCATGACCGTCATATCGCCGCTGGTGGGGTTCTTCATGCCGGTAGCCACGTCAAAGCCGCTGCTGACCAGACGATGGTGCTGATCCTCCACCGAACGGGCGCCGATGGCCACATAGGAGAGCAGATCCTCCACATAGGGCCAGTTCTCCGGATAGAGCATCTCGTCCGCGGCGCTTAAGCCGGTTTCCCGGATGCAGCGGGTGTGCATATGTCTGACCGCCAGAAGTCCGGCCGCGAAATCCTCCGCCTTGGTGGGATTGGGCTGGCTTGCCAGTCCCTTGTAGCCGTCGCCGTTGGTGCGGGGCTTATTGGTATAAATTCTGGGAATCAGGATCAGCCTGTCCTTTACCTTATCGTTCACTTTGGCCAGACGGCAGATATAATCGCAGACGAAGTCCTCATTGTCCGCGCTGCAGGGGCCGATGATTAACAGAAATTTGTCGCTCTTTCCCTCGATCACCGCCCGGATCTCAGCGTCCCGTTCCGCCTTGATTTTGGCTAAGGAAGCCGGAAGAGGATATGCCTCCAGGATTTCCCGGGGGGTGGGGAGCAGTTTGTCATACTTGAAACTCATTTTTGCTTGTTCTCCTTTGGTACGTTATGTGCAGGCATTGATTCAAAGCAAAATCCTTTGCATTTTCTCCTGTCACAGGAAACTTTCTCTATCTTATTATATTTATTGCCAATTTGCAATTCTTTTTTGCTTTAATCCGTTCCTGTTTCCTCCCGTTTCCCTGCCCCGGACATAGAAACCAGAAAACAGCAGGAGGTTACCAGCTGGCTTGCCAGCATTCCGTAAAAATATCCCTGAATTCCGATCTGCGGGATACAGAAAAAAATAAAACCCAGGCGGATAAAAACACTGACGGTATTGATGAAAAAAACGCTGAAGGCCCTGCCCAGACCCTGCAGGATGCCGGAGAGCACCTGATTGAGATAGAGCACAGGGCAGAGCAGACACAGAGAACGAATATAGCTTCCGGCCAGCGGTTCCCCAAAGACCGTGCCGCCCAGGAAATCAGAAAACATAAAAAAGCCCAGGCCGCAGAACAGACCTCCGGCCACGACGATGAAGGAGGTATTCACAGTGAGAGAACGGAGTTTGCCGTAAGCCTCCTGAGCGGAGGAATAACCGTAAAGCTGCAGGGAAAGAGGAATGCGCACAGCCTCCAGACTCTGCAGGAAATTCAGCGCCAGTCGGTTGAAGGACAGCGGGACGGCCATGGAAAAAAGATTTCCGGTGCAGGAGAAGACGGAGGATGATGAAGCTGTAACGGGAAAATGAGAAACCGGCCGCCTGGACAGCCGGGCAGATTTTGCTGTGGCATGGGCTGTCGTGCCGGATACCGGGCTGTTAGAATCCCGCTCCGGTTTCCTGTGGGAAGAAGCGAAAACAGACGCCAAACAGACGACTACCGCAGCCAGTTCTCCTGTCAAAGAGCCCAAAACAGCAAAGCTCAAAGAAACCTCATTCTCCCGGACAGAGGCAAGAGAGCAAAGCGCGATGACGCAGCTCACCCGAATGAGCTGCTCGATCAGCTGGCTGAGAGCCGGAATTCTGGTTTCCCGTCTGCCAAAGTAATAGCCCATAAAGCAGCCATGGGCGGCTGTCAGCGGGAAGGAGAAGGCCATGATTTTTAGAAGGGCCTCTGTCCGCGGCTCCTGCAGATATCCGGCAGAAAGAAAATCCGAAAAATGCCACACTGCCGCCGACAGAACCAGGGAAAGGCCTGCACTCCAGAACAGACTGCAGAGCAGGAGATTTTTCTGCCCCTGCCGGTCATTTCTTTTTAATTCAGAGATCCGCTTTGACAGAGCTGTCTGAATACCGGTACAGCTGATGGCGGTGACCATGGCAGTCACAGGAGCGGTCATCTGCAAAACGCCCATAGCCTCAGCGCCGAAGGTGCGGGACAGATAAATGCGGTACAGAAAGCCAATGATCCGGGAAAGAATGCTGGCACCAGACAGGATCAGAGTTCCAACAAGGATGGGATGCTTTTTCATAACTGCCTCGGAAAAGACTGACGGCTGCCGGACACAGGCAAGAACGGTTGTGGACGGCAGCCTTTTCTTCATTATATTAGGGAGGCGGGGAAGATATGCATGGCATTACACATAGAATGAACGGCAAAGAGGATATCGCCTGTTATAATTTCAGAAATCGAGGCCTTCTTTTTTCATAGATCGTATAATAGGAAAAACCGGCAGCCTTCAGCACCTGGCAGGCCCGCTCAAACCCATCCCCCACCCGGTCGGGAGTGTGGGCGTCGCTGCCGATGGTCACAAACTCTCCGCCGAACTGACGGAATCTTTTCAGAATAAAAAGAGAGGGATTCAACTCCCGAAGCCCGTACCGGATGGCGCCGGTGTTGCACTCCAGGGCCTTCCCGGTCATTGCCAGTTTTTTCAGGATGGGGTCCAGAACATCCTGATATTTTGCAAAGGTATATTCCTGATCTCTGTTGGGGCCGTAGCGCACCACATAATCCAGATGTCCGAAAGAATCATATTGGGGAAAGGCTTCGATATTTTCCAGCACACATTGAAAATATTCCCTGTAGCAGTCCTCCTCCTGACGTCCCTCATAAAAGGCGGGATAGTAAGGGTCCTGTCCGTGAACCACATGGGCGGAACCGATGACGAAATCAAAGGGATAAGAGGCGAGGAGTTCTCTGTGTCTTTGGGACAGCTGGGGCTGCAGTCCCAGTTCGATGCCGAAGCGCAGATGAATTTTGTCCGCATACTTTTGCTTAAGAAGCGCAAACTGTTGTTGATAGGCGTCAATGTCAGGTTCGAAGGTACCCGGCGGGCACTCCAGGCAGACCGGATACTCCCAGTCCAGATGTTCGGTGAAACACAGGCCTGTAAGTCCCCTGCGGACGGCCGCGAGGATCATGTCCTCCATGGGGGCGTCCGAATCACCGGAAAATGAGGTATGTACGTGTGAATCAATGAGACAGGGCATAAAAGGCACTCCTTTCCTTAAAGTGACAAAGGGTATGTCGCTGTGGTACCCAGGATTATAAATGCAAATGTACACCCGAAGGGCATACCTTGCGTTATTTATAGTAAACGACTTTATGCCGTTTACTATCGCGCCGATCGTGGGCTGCATAAGCAGCCTTATTCCTTGCACGATCGTGTGCATCCTCTTTATAGTGAACGACAAGTTATTTTTGTCGTTCACTATAATTTCTGACCTTTTGTCTCTTGTATCATACAATAAAGGCGGCAAAAAGTAAATTATCTTCGGAAACCGCGCGGATATAAGCCATTTATGATAATGTCCTTATATACCACAAGAGAAAATGTCCCAAA
>JAJPYH010000260.1 GCA_021205045.1 Lachnospiraceae bacterium
GGCTAATGTTAAAGATTTTTCGGGACATTTTCAAAAATGCTTGACACAAAAAAATATAAGTTTTTTTCATACCGGAATTGCCGGCGTACCCTGGTGCCCTCACACCTTCTCCAGCATCTCCTTCATGGTGTTCCAGCCCAGCACGGCGCACTTGACCCGGGCGGGCATATGGGAGATGTCCCGCAGGGCTCCCGCCTCCTCCAGCTCCTCGATCTCCTCCTCGCTGGCGCTGCCCTCGATCATTTTGTGAAAAAGCTCCGCAATACGGAGCGCCTCCTCCTTCGTGCGGCCCACCACCATATCCAGCATGATGTCCACAGAGGCCTGGGAAATAGCGCAGCCATCGCCCTCAAAGGTGCCGTCCACAATGACGCCGTCCTCCACCTTCAGCTGTAAAATAATGTCGTCGCCGCAGGAGGGATTGATGCCCTCCAGCACCAGATTGGCGTCCGACAGCCGCTCCTTGTGATAGGGATGCAGGTTATGATCGGTCAGAATTTCATTATAAAAAGTGTTATTCGCCAAGACCCATCTTCCTCCTTATGGTTTTCAGGCTGCTTAACAGTCTGTCAATGTCTTCCTCTGTATTATAAAAAGCAAGGCTCACTCTGGCGCTGGACCGCACCCCCAGATGGGCCAGCAGCGGCTGGGCGCAGTGATGCCCGGCGCGAACCGCCACCTTATCGTCCGCCAGGATGGCCGCGATATCATGGGGATGAACGCCGTCAAGGGTAAAGCTCAGAATCCCGTGATGCTGTCTGTAATCATCACTTCCCAGAATGTGAACCCCCGGCACCGCGGTCATACCCTCAAGGGCATACCTGGTCAGCGCCTCCTCCCGCTCCTGAATCACGTCCCAGCCAATTTCCTCGATATAATCCATGGCCGCCGACAGCCCCACCGCGTCCGCGGCGTTGACCGTACCGGCCTCAAACTTGTGGGGAAGCTCCGCGTACACGGCTCCGTCCCTTTTCACGTTGGAAATCATCTCCCCGCCGCTCATAAAGGGAGGCATATCGTTGAGCAGCTTCTCCTTCCCGTAAAGGACGCCGATGCCCATAGGTCCGAACAGCTTATGCCCGGAAAAGGCCAGAAAATCCGCGTCCAGGGCCTGCACATCCACCGGAATGTGGGGCACGCTCTGAGCCGCGTCCACCAGCACCACACCGCCGTTTTGATGTACCCGTGAAATGATCTCCTCCACCGGATTTATGCATCCCAGCACATTGGAAATATGACCGATGGCCGCCAGCTTTGTGTTGGGCGTCACCGCCTGGGCAATGCGCTCCACAGGATAGCTTCCGTCCGGATCGCAGTCCAGATATTTCAGGGTGGCGCCGGTCTGTCTCGCCACCATCTGCCAGGGCAACATATTGCTGTGGTGCTCTGCGATGGTGATCAGAATCTCATCGCCGGGCTTTAGATTGGTCAAACCGTAGCTATAGGCCACCAGGTTGATGCTCTCTGTGGTATTTCTGGTGAAAATAATCTCTTCGGACTTATCCGCGTGAATGAACCTCCGCGTCCTCTCCCTGGCCGCCTCATAGCGCTCCGTAGCGTCCACCGCCAGGTCATACAGACCCCGCAGCGGATTGGCGTTGGATCGGACATAAAAATCCTGCACCGCGTCCAGCACCACTGAGGGGCGCTGGGCTGTGGCCGCATTGTCCAGATAGGCCAGGTCGGTATTTTTCAGAAGAGGAAAGTCCTCTTTATAGTTTCTCATTACAATATCATACCCCTTAGAAATATATGTCATACTGCCTTTAACATCCAGTAAAGACTTCCATTACAGAATGAAGAACTGCCGCCAAAACATGGGTGATACGGTATATGCATCCCTTCACAATTCTTTGGCAGATAACCTCAAGAGTCCCATCATCCGCAAAGTCTCTCCCTGGACATGGCGCACAGAAATGCCCTCACTGTCTGCTTCACCTTCTCATCCGGAATCCGAGCGCACACCGCCTCCAGCTTCGCCGATGCGATCAGATCCTCCGCCGCATCCGCTGAAATGCCCCGGGTTCCCAGATAAAACAGCACCTGCTCCGGCAGCCTGCCGATGGTGGCCCCGTGGTTGCCCTCCACATCCTCTTCCTTGCAGAGAATCAGCGGAATGGTCTGGTTCACCTGGCGCTCGCCCAGCAGCAGAATATCTTCCTTCTCATTTCCCTTGGCGCCCGCGCAGCCCCTGGGGAAATCAATGGTGCCCCGGAACAGCTTGAACGCGCCCTCCTCCAGCACTCCGGAGGCATTCATCTCGCTGGTGGTCTTCCGGCCCACATGGCGCACCAGATAATTCATATCCAGATGCTGCTCCCCACGCACCCGATACCCCGCCTCCGCGTAGAACTGACTCTTATTGCCCTTCAGCGTGGTGCAGACGCCCGCATACTGAATGCCTCCGCCCAACTCCAGCTTCGTCAGAGACACAGAAGCCTTTTCCTCACAGAGACTGCTCACATCCGTCAGAACCGTGGAATCCCCGCCGGTCAGCTGGATCACATAAAGCTCCACCTGGGCTTCTGGCTCCGCAATAGTCTTGATTTGCAGGGATGCCTGCACTTTTTGTGCGCTTTTCAGCACGAAAATGACGGATAAGCTGCTTTTCGGGACGACATGAAGGTAAATCCGGTCAGCCGCCGCCATATTTTCCTGATATTCTAATGTGATAATAATGGGTTTCTCTATATGGGAATCGGCTGCTGTCTCCAGCAGAGCCAGGCTGCTGTCAGCCATATAGCGGTCAAAATCAGCACCCATGCCGGATTCCACTTGCTGCCATGCGGCAAAACCGATGTCAGCGCCGGGTTCCATTTGATGCCCGTTAATAGGGCTGGTATCCATTCCGGTTTCTATTTGCTGTGGATTGCTTTTTGCTCTTACATTCCCGGGCAGCCCGTCCTCACAACCACAGTCCTGTTCGATCCGGCTTTCCCGTTGCGCATCCTGCCCGTTGCTTTCTGTCCGCGGCAATTTTGTCAGACTGACCCCCGTTGGCAGCTTGCTCATCACGATATCGGCCCCGGTCTGCGCCTTTATCACCTCCACTGCGCCCTCATTCATTTTCAGGCGGTTCCAAGTCAGCGCCGGGAGAGGATTTATTTTCATATTGACATTATTTTCCATAAATCATTTCCTCCCTCAGCCGATGCTGCCTTTCATCTCCAGGCGGATCAGGTTGTTCATCTCCACCGCGTATTCCAGCGGAAGCTCCTTGGACACGTTGTCCGCGAAGCCGCCCACAATCATGGCCCGGGCATTCTCCTCGCTGATGCCTCTGGACATCAGGTAAAACACCGCCTCATCGCTGATGCGACCGATCTTGGCCTCATGTCCCACATCTGCGTCTCCGCAGCGGATATCCATGGCCGGGATGGTGTCGGACTGGGAAATATCGTCCAGCATCAGGGACTGGCAGGAAACCGCGGCCTTGCTGTGCTTTGCCTTCTCCTGAATGGTCACCGCGCTCCTGAAGGTGCTGATGCCTCCGTCCTTGGAAATAGACTTGGTATTAATATAGGAAGAGGTTCCCTCACCCATATGCACCACCTTGGCGCCGGTATCCAGGTTCTGTCCCTGTCCGGCAAAGGTAATGCCGGTGAATTCCATGCGGGAATTTTTGCCCTTCAAAATGGTCATGGGATACAGATAGGACACATGGGAGCCGAAGGAGCCGGACACCCACTCCATGGTGCCGCCCTCCTCCACGATGGCCCGCTTGGTGTTCAGGTTGTACATATTCTTGGACCAGTTCTCGATGGTGGAATACCGCAGGCGGGCGTTTTTGCCCACATACAGCTCCACACAGCCGGCGTGAAGGTTGGCCACATTATATTTCGGCGCGGAGCAACCCTCGATGAAATGCAGGTTGGCGCCCTCGTCCACGATGATCAGGGTGTGCTCAAACTGCCCCGCTCCCGGCGCATTCAGACGAAAATAAGACTGCAGCGGAATCTCCACCGTCACTCCCGGCGGCACATACACAAAGGAACCGCCGGACCAGACCGCCCCGTGGAGCGCCGCGAATTTATGATCCTGGGGCGGCACCAGCTTCATGAAGTGGGTCCGGATCATGTCCGCGTATTTCCCGTGCATGGCGCTCTCTAAATCCGTGTACACCACGCCCATGGCCGCCACTTCCTCGCGCACATTATGATACACTAACTCTGAGTCATACTGCGCCCCCACACCGGCCAGAGACTTGCGCTCCGCCTGGGGAATGCCCAGCCGCTCAAAGGTATCCTTGATATCCTCCGGCACATCGGACCACTTGGCGCTCATCTTCGTATTAGGGCGCACGTAGGTCACAATATGATCCATGTCCAGCCCGTCAATGCTGGGCCCCCAGTTGGGCACCTGCAGGGAATTGTAAATCTGCAGGGAATGCAGACGGAACTGATTCATCCACGCCGGGTCGTTTTTTTCCTTCGAAATCTTATCCACGATCTCCGGCGTCAGACCAGCCTGGAGCTTATAGGAGTCCTCGTCCTCGTTTTTAAAATCGTACATACTGCGGTTGATATCGTCAACCTGACTTTTCTCTCTCATTGATGCCTCTCATGTTCTCATTTAGTGCGAAAGCAGCTTTGTTCCGGTCAGGGCTGACTCTCATAATCTCTTGAAACAGGAAAGCAGCTTTGTTCCTCCATCCCGTTCCGTGCTGTCTCTCATGACCTCTTAGAACAGGAAAACAGCCTTGTTCCTCCATCCCGTTCCGTGCTGTCTCTCATGACCTCTTAGAACAGGAAAACAGCTCCGCTCCCTCGTCCCGGTCATTGCTCTCTCATGCCTTCGCCAGGAACTGCTCGTATCCGTCAGAATTGATCTGATCCACCAGATTGCCATCGCCCACAGCCACAATATGACCGTCCACCATCACGTGAGTGTGATCCACCTTCAGCGACTCCAGAATCTTCGTGCTGTGGGTGATCACCAGCAGCGCCCCATCCTGCTCCTTCTGGAAAATACGGATGCCCTCGGAAACCACGCGCACCGCGTCCACGTCCAGCCCGGAATCCGTCTCATCCAGAATGGCCAGCTTGGGCTCAAACATCAGAAGCTGCAAAATCTCAATCTTCTTTTTCTCACCGCCGGAAAATCCCACATTCAGGTCCCGGGAAGCATAGCTTTTGTCAATCTGCAAAAGCTCCATGGCCTTCTCCAGCTTCTTTTTGAAATCCCAGAGACGAAGCCGCTTGCCCGTGCGCTGCTGCACCGCGCTGCGCAGAAAGCTCTCCAGCGTCAGCCCCGGCACCTCCAGCGGCTCCTGGAAGGACAAAAACAGCCCGGCCTTGGCCCGCACGTCCACCGCCGCATTGGTCAGATCCTCCCCGTCCAGCAAAATCTGCCCGGCGGTAATCTGATACTTGGGATTTCCCATCAGCGCAAACCCAAGGGTAGACTTCCCGGCGCCGTTGGGTCCCATCAGGACGTGGGTCTCCCCTCTCTCAATATTCATGTCAACGCCGTGCAGGATGTCCTTCTCCTCCACGCTGACGTCCAGGTTCTTTATCTGCAAAAGTGTGTCTGACATGCTGTCTTTTCCTCCAAAATCTGTCACGGTATCTATAGGGTGCCGCGCATCACGGCCTTTCATTCCTC
>JAJPYH010000002.1:0-1741 GCA_021205045.1 Lachnospiraceae bacterium
TGGCATCGTTCATGATGAAGGATGCGTTCTTGCGGTACGGACGCTTAAGGCCATACACCAGGGAGATGAGGCTGTCAGAGTCCACCGCTTCGACAGAACCGAAAGCGGTCGCGGTCGTAAACAGTCCGGTCGGCTTGCCCTTGCCGTCTCCGTTCAGGAAAGCGTCCTCCTCAGCATTCGCCAAAGCACGCCCGAACTGGGTGGTGATATAGCTTTCAAGGCCGAAGGCATTGTCGTAAAGCAGCTCCTCCGTTACCTTGATTGCCACATGGAGCTTGTAGGCATCCAAGGTAATCTGGTCGAAGGTTGCGTCTCCCCAGGTCAGTTCGCCGCCTTCCTCAATCCATGCCGCCGCAGGCTTGTTCGCCGTCAGGTTGATACGGTGAAGGCCGCTGGTGGTAATCTTGGTGGCAAGACCGCGCATGATGTTCTCCTCTTCGAGGACATCAATCAGGCGTCTGTCCCATTCCTCCGGCACCAGATAGCCGCCGTCCGCATCGACACCTTCCTGCAGTGCGTTGCTCACATGCTTGAAATTGGAGCGGAGGGCTGCAAGCGCCGCCTGGCGGTACTCATCGGATGCCCTGCCGGACTTCTCCTTATCCGTGCCGCCCGGCTGTCCCGTGATGGGGCTGCTGGTCGGCTGGGAAAGCTGCTTTTCAATCTCGGCAGCCCTCTCCAGACGGGAGATTTCCTTGCCGAGGTCGTTGATTTCGGCTTCCATCTTGTCGTAAGCAGCCGCGTCCTCAGCGGAAAGGGTGCCGTTTGCGCCACGATGGGAGTCCAGGAAAGCCTTAGCGCCTTCCCATACCTTGTTGCGCTTCTCGCGCAGTTCCTGAATAGTCATGATAAAATTCCTCCTCAAAAATGATTTTTCATAAGGTTCAGCCGCTCCAGCAGCTCGTCTGCCGTGCGACCGTGTTCAACAGGTTTTTCGATTCTGCATTTCGCAGAAATCTTCTCCATGATGGAGTTTTGAATCTGCGCGGGCGAATAACCCATGGATGCCGCAGGGGCGGCTACCATCGCATCTTCGTTGTCGTTATCATCCCGGTACAGGATGCCGTCTATGAACCCCTTTGCCAGGGCTTCGTTGGCGTTCATCCAGTATTCGGAGTCCATGAGCTTTGAAAGCTCACGTCTCGAAAGGCCGGACTTCATCTCGTAGGCGTTGATGATGGATTCCTTGACCTCATCCAGCATCTGCATGGCTTTGCGCATCTCTTCCGAGTCGCCCATCGCGATGGTGGAGGGGTTATGGATCATCATGGTCGAGACGGGGGACATCAGCACGGAATCGCCAGCCATCGCAATGACAGATGCCGCCGATGCCGCCAGACCGTCAATCTTGACCGTGACCGCGCCTTTATACTCCTTGAGCATATTGAAAATCTGAGCCGCTGCCACGCAGTCGCCGCCTGGGGAGTTAATCCAGACCGTGATGTCGCCGGTGCCTGCGTTCAGCTCATCCTTAAAAAGCTGCGGGGTGACATCATCGTCAAACCAGCTTTCGTCAGCGATGACGCCGTTCAGGTACAGGGTTCTTTCTTCCACGGTTTCCTGCGTCGGTTCCGTCTCCGGTTCCTGTGCCGGAATCGTCTTCATCACCGTCCGGGTCTTCCAGTTCCAGAACTTTTTCATCGTCCTCATTCTCCTTTCCGCCGCTGTCGGCAAAGATGCCTGCATTGGCTAATTTGGTCATGTTGCCGTTGATAAGATATAAATCGCCGCCGTCCTCGGC
>JAJPYH010000002.1:1751-5598 GCA_021205045.1 Lachnospiraceae bacterium
ATTGGCGCTCATCCAGCCGTTCTGCCTTGCCGTGGCATAGCCGTTCATGCGGCTGGCGTAATCACCACGGAGCAGCCCGTCCACGTTGAACTTCACGAAGTAATCCTTCCGCTCATCCTCGGAGAGCAGGACCCTGTGGATTCCCTGTTCCCATCTGACCAGCCACGGCTGGAGGGTGTAGGTCACGAACTCCAGCGACTGCTGCTCGATATTGGAAAAGGTCGAATGCTCCATATCACCGATAAGGTGGGGAGGCACACGGAAAATCCGGGCTATCTCATCAATCTGAAACTTGCGTGTTTCGAGGAACTGCGCCTCATCCGGATTGATAGATATAGGTGTATATTTCATGCCTTCTTCGAGGATTGCCACCTTGCTGGAGTTGGAACTGCCTCCGAACCCCTTGTTCCAGGCTTCCCTTAAAGCATCCGGGTCTTTGATGACCCCTGGGTGTTCGAGTATGCCGCCCGGAGTGGCTCCGTTGGCGAAGAACTTTGCGCCGTATTCCTCACAGGCAATTGTCATGCCGATGGCGTTTTTTGCGACCGCTATAGGCGAGTAGCCCACCAGCCCGTCAAAGCCGAGACCCGGAATGTGCAGCACATCGGACGGTTTCAGGATTTCCTTCTTAACCTGCGGCGCATCATCCGCGCTGACCGTGTATTCGTAGTAGAGATTCTGGTGGCCGTCCCTGTCCACGTTCATGCGGTTTGGCATGAGGGGATAGAGCGCCACCACTTCGCCCTTGCCGTTCCGGATAATCTGTGCGTAGGCATTGCCCCACAGCAGCAGATGCGTCATCAGCGTTTCGCGGAAAACAAAGCTGCTCATCTCCGGGTTCGGAGCATCATGGAGCAGTGTATAGAGCGGATGGTCGATTGCCTTTTCCTTGCTGCCTTCGCCCGTGTATCTATATAGATGAAGAGGCAGCTGTGCCACACCCTCAGCCAGCACACGGACGCAGGCATAGACAGCCGCCACCTGCATACTTGACCGTTCCGTCACTATCTTGTTGGAGGACGAATTGCCAAAATAAAACCGCCAGGGAGAACCGGCAGTCGAGTCCTTGGGCTTATCCCTCGCCCTGAATAATCCAGATAAAAATCCCATATCTTTTTGCCTCGCTTTCTGTTATAATCAGATGAACAGCAGACCCCTGTGGTTATATATAGAATCGCCATCGTCTGCTCCGCACCGGATTGCCCGGTCGAGTGCCATGACGGTCGCTACTGCGCCATCGATTTTTTCCGTTGATTTCTCCTTGTCCATCTTGACGTTGCCTGCCGGGTCAGTTCGGACAAATACATTGTCCATGTTCCAGCGCAGGATTGGATGTCCGCCGTGGGCGATTTTCTGCTCCAGCGTCAGCTTCATCAGTTCTTTCGTCGGAGGACTCATGTCTTTGAAGCCCTGACCGAAGGGAACGACGGTAAAGCCCATGCTCTCAAGATTCTGAACCATCTGGACGGCGCCCCAGCGGTCAAACGCAATCTCTCGGATATTGAATCGTTCGCCGAGCCGTTCGATGAACTGCTCGATGTATGCGTAGTGAACAACATTGCCCTCCGTGGTCTGCAGCAGCCCCTGCCGCTCCCAGATGTCATAGGGTACATGGTCCCGGTTGACACGAATCCTGATGTTATCCTCCGGCAGCCAGAAATATGGCAGAATGATGTACTTCTCATCATCCGTCCTCGGCGGGAACACCAGAACCAATGCCGTGATGTCGGTCGTCTGCGAGAGGTCGAGACCACCGTAGCAGACGCGCCCCTCCAGTTCATCCTCGTCAACAGGAAACGCACAGGCATCCCATTTATCCATGGGCATCCAGCGTACCGACTGGGCTACCCACTGGTTTAATCGGAGCTGCCGGAAAGCGTTCTCTTCGCCTGGGTTCTGCATGGCGGATTCACACGCTGCCTTGACCTTGTCGATTCCGACTGTGATGCCCAGTGAGGGGTTGGCTTTCGTCCAGACCGCCGGGTCTGTCCAGTCCTCGTCTTTGTCGGCACCGTAGATTACGGAATAAAATGTATGGTCTATTTTGCGCCCGGCTTCGATGTCCAGAGCTTTCTGGTGTATCTCGTAGCAGATGGAGTTCGTATCGTTGCCCGCAGTCGTAATAAGAAAATACAGCGGCTGCATCCTGGCATCACCGGAGCCCTGGGTCATGACATCATATAGCTTCCTGTTCGGCTGTGTATGCAGCTCATCGAAGATTACCCCACTGGTGTTGAAGCCGTGTTTATTGGCCACATCTGCCGACAGGACTTTATAGGTGCTTTGTGTCGGCTGGTAGACGAGTTCCCTCGTGGACTGCCGGATTTTGACCCGCTTTGAAAGTGCAGGACAAAAACGCACCATGTCAACAGCTACATCGAACACGATTTTTGCCTGGTTACGGTCAGCGGCGCAGCCATAGACCTCGGCGCGTTCCTCGCCGTCACCGCATAAAAGAAGCAGCGCAACCGCAGCCGCAAGCTCCGACTTGCCTTGTTTTTTCGGGATTTCTATATACGCCGTATTGAACTGCCGATAACCGTTCGGCTTGAGGATGCCGAATATATCCCGTATAATCTGCTCCTGCCAGTCGATTAGCTCGAATTTCTTTCCAGCCCACGTTCCCTTGGTGTGGCAGAGTTCCTCGATAAAGGCGACGGCATAATCAGCGCAGTCTTTATCGTAGTAGGAGTCCTCAGCCATCAGTTTCGTCGGCGTGTATTTCTTTAACTTCCGCATTGCCATCTGACTCACCTCACTCATGGCAATAAAAA
Source organism: Lachnospiraceae bacterium (assembly GCA_021205045.1). Taxonomy (GTDB): domain Bacteria; phylum Bacillota; class Clostridia; order Lachnospirales; family Lachnospiraceae; genus RGIG6307. The sequence continues at coordinate 4,526 of JAJPYH010000002.1, forward strand.
GAGCCGCCCGTAAGCGACTTCAATAATCTATGTGTACGAGAGACTTCAAGCCGATGTGCTTGAAATTGCATGAAAAAAGAGCGGCTCCTCTGGGAGAAGTCACTCTTCAAAAAACAGTTAATCTTAGTGTTTATTCATATTTTTCAAAATACCCCTTGTCATCAAACGCAAATCGTTTACTCTTGACTCGTATCGATATTGCAAAAGGTAACAGAATCAGGAAGACCGCTATACCCAAGAATATTCCAATTCCACCAAAAATCTGCATTCCTGTAAACGAATGTACAGTCAGCCACTTAAGTCCTGCCACACTCAACGGAATCATCATACACCATGAGGTGACCGTCCCTGGACCATAGATCGTTTTCTTGCCTTTTTCACGGTAACGCCTATACATTAGTATTCCACTGCGAGTATGGTTTAAAGTCTCGCCAAGTCCAAAGAAAACAACAAGTGTAATGGCACTGACTTCTATTTTCAGAGTTGAAAACGTCACTAAAATCAAAACGATTTCTGCCCCCAGATTCGTAACCATGTTTGTACATTGGTTTTGCGGATATGCCATAGGCTCCTTAGAATGAAATCCTACGTTGTTCATAAAATAAAAACCGGCAGGAAATGAATTTTCCTCGAAAATATGCATTGGGACAAGGATAGCCAGTATACAGACCAGTCTCTGTGATTGCTCCCAAGAATCCCAGTTCCAAATCAGGGCACAGCCCATTACTATTCCAAGAAAATACACTGCATATAGCCATGTCCTGTCACACCACTTTTTTAACATATTCATCGCTCAGATTGCCATCCTTCCGCTTGATTTTTTGCATTTCATCCTTGCATACATATGATGTCAGGGTCAAAAGTAAAATTCAAGGTTAAACGCCACTATATGTGGTTATCCATCGACCTTAAACACAACGATATATTGTGGCCATGCTTTGAAAGTCTGGCTTTTGACCCCAACATCATACATATTAATTATAGCACATCTGAGCGAAAATTGAAAGACTGTAGAGTATCCGATTCGTGAAATTTTTATCAAATTACTGACCGTCCATGCACCGATGGATGGT
>JAJPYH010000003.1 GCA_021205045.1 Lachnospiraceae bacterium
ATAGGAAGAGGATTTTCAGTGTTCGGTTTTGAGGGTACAATGTGTTGTTGTATCATAAAGCCACTGGCCCGTTGGTCAAGCGGTTAAGACATCGCCCTTTCACGGCGGTAACAGGGGTTCAATTCCCCTACGGGTCATTCTCTTTTGAAGAGATCTATATTCCTCAATAGCTCAATGGTAGAGCACTCGGCTGTTAACCGAGTTGTTGCAGGTTCGAGCCCTGCTTGGGGAGCTGGAGAGCCGGTAAACTTCATGGTTTATCGGTTTTTTGTGTCCCCGGATTTTTCTGTCACGATGTGGCAGATGTAACTTATTAACCATAATGCAGGATGCGCTGGAAGTGCGTGTTGTAGATTTTCTGAAATCATGTACATCGTAGCAGATGGAGAACATAACTATTAAGTTGCTGGAACAATGACAGCGAAAAAGACAGCGAGATCAGGCCCGTTAATGGGTTGCTCCGCTGTCTTTTTTTAACTGGAAATGTGGATATGTCAGTCCGCATTTAGGGGCTCAGAAAGCCTTATTTTAAAGGAAATAAAATGGAAAAAACGGAGCAGGTGGACATTTTATCCATGAACCTCGTTTTTGGACTTCTAAATGCGGAAAAAAATTTGATATGCATTGATTTTACCTGAATTTGACGAAGGTGGAACAAATTTCTGTTATAATTCATTTGTGAGTTTACTGACTGATAATTTATAAATTTTGCGGAGAATACTGATTTTATGCCGCTTATTTATCTTGGAGATTGAGGATGGTGCCTGACAGAATCGAAGCTGAGAAATTATTACTTGAGGGTGAAAACCTTACGCCCGGAACCTGGGTTTCCCACAGCCGTATAGCGCCGCAGACAGCGGAGAAAATTGCGTGTCATTGTAGGAGCTTGAATGCGGATAAAGCATATGTTCTGGGTTTGCTGCATGACATTGGCAGACAGTTTGGAGCAGGTCAACTTAAGCATGTATATGACGGGTATCGTTATATGCTGCGTCTGGGCTATGACGAGGTAGCCAGAGTCTGCCTGATACATTCTTTTCAATGCCAGAGAATGGATGATTATGTCGGAAAGTGCGATATTACAGCAGAGCAGCTTCGGGAGTTGGAAACAGCACTTTCAGAAATTGTTTTTGACGACTATGATCGGTTAATCCAGCTTTGCGACAGGTATGGCGGGAAAGGAGCGGATGCTTCGGCTTGAAGAAAGGGCGGAGGATATCCGTCTCAGATACGGGAATTATCCATTAAGAAAGCTTCAGAAGAATCTGGAATTAAAGGTATATTTTGAGAAACTGGCGGGTGTGGATTTATATGATATTCTCCTGTAGGATACTGTTCCGGATTTTGGATTGCGACACAGATTTTTTACATAAACCTGAATTATTCACGGCTCAGCATGCAAAGCTGCTGAAACCCGCGTAGTTACTGTGTTTTTATTGTTTTTTGCATTTCATCTTTTAAGTGAATAGAAAAAGGCCTCAATCTATGGTAAAATTAAGGTGACAAATCAAAACAATACCAAAGAAAGAGGTCTCTCTATGGATAGTTTACACACCGTAAGCCTGGAATGCAATAGAAAAATGAAAATAAATTTCGGAGGAGGGGATTTGTCCTCCGATGCAGGGCTTCTCTTAATTAAGGAATTCCTGTTTAAAATCGGGGCCGATAAACATTTCGTGGCGAATTTCATTGGAAAATCCAACTGGATTGATGAATCTTCCATGTTTCGCCCGGAGGCGATGTCTTTTGAAGAAGAGAAAGGCTGCATCCGCTATGATGCCGATATTGTCAGCCAGCAGTTTATTGGCAATGCTTATGAACTGATATTAGATAAGGATGGGAACCGCTGGGTTGCCATGTCTCCAACCAGACAGCCTGAAAAGAAGGTGTCTGTTTATATGCATAAGGAGCCTGAATTATTCACGGCCATATAAAGTGCCGATATACCGGCCGTCATAACAGCTTTGAAACCGTTTTTGATGAATTGCTTTGTACCAGTTTGTTGATATCCGCTCCTAAAAAAGGGCAGATTCCTCCCCTGGCACAAGCAGATCCATTTTTGCGGTTGTCAAAGTGCAGTGTTACTTCTTATTCTAACTGTGGCTTTAGCCGGTGGATGTTATCCAGCGTCTCATAGAATTCTTTCTTATATGGACAGTTGCTGCACAGTTTGAAATGCGGACCTGCACAGCATGCGGGCTTTGCCCGTAGGAGCGAAGCGGAGACGGCCCCAACAAGGCACGCGAAGCAGTCTTTGTAGCACAAAGACATTGCCTTGCCAGTTTACAAAAAGCCGACAGGTGCTCTTCCCGGTCGCTTGAAGTTCATGGGGTCTGTCACCAATGTGGACCTTTAAGTGCAAAAATCCTGTCAGGTGCTTTCGCTCACACCATCTGACGGGATTTTTGCGTTATGGATCAGGCCTCGCCGACTACAACCGCACAACCTTTTATTACCCGCCAGTTTCATGGCAACTGCCTTCACATGCTGAGCATTGATCTGCACCTGCTTTTTGGAAACCTTTCCCCCTTTCAGCCCCTGCAACAGATTTTTAAAATCCTTTTTACTTCCGGGCATAAACAAATCGCCGCCCGCTGCCGCAACTTTTGCCGGATCCGGTACCGTATATTTTGACCCGGCTGCCGGAGCCAGTCCATTCACCACCCAGTCCGTCATGCAAACACCGTCAAATTTAAACTCGCTCCGCAGGATATCAGTGCAAAGAGCACGATTCTCAGAAGTATGTGTGCCGTTCAATAAATTATAGGATGTCATGACAGCAGCCGGATGCGCTCTGCGGATACAGATTTCAAAGCCTTTCAGGTAAATTTCACGCATGGCACGTTCAGATACTACAGAATTGCTGAAATATCGATTTGTTTCCTGATTATTAGCCGCATAGTGCTTGATCGTTACCCCACATCCTTTGTGTAACTGTACCCCCTGTGTCAGTGCCGAAGCAAAACGGCCTGCAATAAGCGGATCTTCAGAATAATACTCAAAATTTCTTCCGCACAGAGGGCTTCTGTGAATATTAAGAGCAGGTGCCAGCCATAGGTGAACGCCAAACCATTCCATTTCACTTCCTACCACATCACCGCAGGTCTCTGCAAACGCCTCATTCCAGCTTTGAGCCAGGGCCGTTCCGACAGGAAGCGCTGTACAGTATTGTTCCTTTAATTCCGCGCCTTTAGGAAGCTTCGGAGTACCTCCCATGAACAGACTCATGATTTTGGGCATAAACTCCAGTAATGTCTCCGGCATGGCAGGTCCATAAGAATGAACGCCCTTAGTGTCTTCATAATAGTTCACGCTTAGCCGCAGTCCCGCAGGGCCGTCCGCCATAATCACAGTCGGGATACCGGCAACCGCGTGTGTCGTTTCTCCGGCAGCGCCGGCCACGGAGGTGGACGCTGAACCGATCACGCTCGCCAAACCCCCTTTCGCGTCAAAAGCTCCCATATTCAGAGAACAAAGATCTTCATCTCCTAAATCCTCTATTTGTTTATCTATAGGCTCCCCTGATGTATAATTTACGGTTTCACAAACTGTTCATGCGATTTTTGCAAAATATCATCATAGGCATCCAGCCAGAAAGTGGAAGTCACTTCAAATCCGGCATCTTTCAAGCCCTGTTCAACTGTAATGAAATACCTGGAATTCACCTCACCGGAACCGGTACCGCCCTTTACCGTATGGCGAACACCTCCGCCATATGCGGCGATTTTACCAGCCTCTCCCAAGGGAAAACCGCCATCCTTTTTTAAAAGAACGGTACATTCCGCGAGACCCTTATAAATTTTTTTCAAGTGGGCTGTTTCGTATGGATTCATTACGATTCCTCTGTCTGCTGCTCATGTTTATCTTGTCTGCGTATGGCAATCTCTTCTTTCATCTGCGGCAGTTTCTTTTCCAGGTCAAACTGCGCAAAGATCACAAAAAGAATCACCGAGCATACCATTGGTACGCCGTACATACAGATAATCAGGAAATTCTGCACCGCCACAGGCTGTGCGCTCACGATCCCCTCCGTTGCAGGTGCAATATATCCGGTGATGGAAAGTCCCAGATTAAGGATACCTGTAGCCACGCCCGCACTGACTGTGATGATAATACTATATACAGAGGAAGAAAACCCATCGCAACGGTACCCTGATTTCCATTCCACATGATCCAGTGAGTCTGCCAGCATGGACAACGTTACATAAGTAATCGGTAAAGTTCCGATGGAGCGAACGGTCAGAGCAACGAGAGACATTGGCAGGCTTCTGGCTCCGAATATACCCAACAGTCCGCCAAGTACCGCAATAACACTGCCTGCCACATATACCTTCTGCTTTCCGATTTTTGAGACCAGCGGCCAAAGTATCAGAACACCAGGACCCAACATGGCTTGTCCGATAATGTTTAACAGACTAAGTGTATACCCATCATTGTAAGAACCAAGAACCCAGTTGCTGTAGTATACCATGGAAGTGACGGAAAGATTGTTATATAAATAATAGAGGATAAGTACCAGAATGATCATGATCCAGTATTTGCTGGAGAGACAGCCTTTGATCTGATCTTTCAGTGACACGACTTCTTTGGCAGATCCATCTTCCTCTGTTTCTTCCCCTTCTTCCGTGATACGCTCACGGCTGAAATAATACTGCAGAAGTGTTCCCGGAATGGCAAGCAAAGCTATCACAGTCATCACGATCATCCATTTTGTCTGATCTACTCCCATAACCGGCAGTACCAAAGACGGGAAAATCACGGAAATTATCAGGCCGGGAACCATGTTGAAGCCGATGGAAGATGCCATGGCAATCTTATCACGTGCCTTGCCATCCCGGGTAGAAAGCGCTACCATACACACATTGCTGAGATTGTACATGGTATAGGAGGAAATTGCAAAAAAGAGATTATAAGAGCAGGTTACCCACAACGCCGTGATCAGCCAGCTTCCACGAGGAACAGCGAACAGCAGGATAGCAGTCACTGCCATAACAGGACCAGAGATAAGCACCCACGGTCGGGCCTTGCCGCTGGAGCTTTTTGTGTTATCCACAATCCGTCCCATTACAATATTGGTAACGGCATCGACAATTTTTGACAGTATCGGCATTAAAGTGAGAAAAAGGCCGCCTGCCAGAGCGTTTAATCCAAGAACGTCTGTATAAAACACATTCAGATATGTCTGGCCTACTGCCGCATAAAGTGCAGCCACCAATGCGGGGCCGATACAATAACCCAGCCATCTCTCCGGATAATGAACTTCTTCTGTCTTTACCCGAGATGCAAAAGCCGGCTTTTCAAAACTCTTAAGGTAAATTGTTTTCATCAGAAATCTCCCTTCTCCAAATACTTTATCATTTGGATTTGTCCGACCCTGTAAGATAAAATCACTCACAGAGATAACTGATCAGATACTCTCTCATATACGGAGTCCACCAGTCACGGTAACCAATCTTTGTCGGATGAATTCCATCCAGCATATATATTTTGCGATCAGCACTGGTAATGTCATTGAATTCTTCATCATTATATTCTGCCTTTCTGCGAAAGGCACCGATGGGGTTATGAAACAG
>JAJPYH010000086.1 GCA_021205045.1 Lachnospiraceae bacterium
GCATAAAATCAAATGAAGGTATAGCCAGTTAATTATTATTCGATGTACTAGCTCCGTCAGCGCCAGTTCCTCCGCCTGCGCTTTCAAACTGTTAAGGTGCGCTACCCAGGCCAACTGTTGCGTCATCTTATCCGGGGCGGATTCTTTTCCAGCAGCTCCACCATCATTTGCTCCACTCTCCGGTGCGCCGTCTCGTCGATCTCCCTCAGGTGCAGGAACAACTGCTCTGTCATCAACAGTTCACTGTACAGGATCGGGCGGTGTTCTTTCAAAAATGCTCTGCGCATTCTTCCGTATTTACCGAGCAGCTCCTGGCTGGTTTCTTTCAATGTGATGTTCGGGATCAGGTAAGCCCCGTTCTGTGTATAAGTCAGTTCCATTGTCTCTTAACTCCTTTCTTGCGTCTGTGATCAACAGGATTTCTCATGCGGCAATTTAGGATTATATGTTTGCTTCTGACATTGCCGCATTCAGGAATGAGCTCTCCTGTCACCTTCATTGTACTTCTCCAGATGATTATCCGCAACGATGTCGACGATCGGAGTATCCCACCGTATCTACATTTCATATATCGTTGCGGCCTGATTCCATTTTGTCCGCATTTAGAAACCCCAAAACGGGCTTTCTCGATAAATGTCCATAAGCTCATTTTCACCGTTTTATGGCCTTAAAATAAAGGCTTTTGGAGCCCCTAAATGCAGATTGACACACCAGGATTTCCCGTCGAAAGAAGGCAGCCGCCACAACCCATTAACGGGCCTGGTCCCGCTGCCTTTTTCTCTGCCATTGTTCCAGCAACTCAGGGATGAGATTAGTCAGGTGAATGGATATAACGCTGTACTTACTTTGCACTGTCGTTCGCCTCTTCTGCTATCCCATCAAACGCGACTTCTGGCCAACTTGGCACGAAGTTAAATCCGACCTGGGTATATTTGTTTTTCAGATTGGCACTGGCTGCGTCAGTTTCTCTTTTTGACATTTTCAACCTCCTCAAATCCTGTTGAGCTTCCTATCAGTATTGCCTTTCTCATCTTCTCTTTTCCTCAGACATGTCAGATAGATAAGAAAAGATCAGTATTACTATAATCAGTATTATTAATATTAGTATTATTACATCGTGATTTTGGGGCTTCAAGAATCGTTGTTTTCACGAACCTTGAATCGTGATAATCACGATTCTGCACTCGTCTTCAATGAACTGCGAAAAAGAAAATCTACAACACGCACTTACAGCGCATCCTGCTTTGGTTAATAAGTTACATCTGCCACATCGTGACAGAAAAATCCGGGGACACAAAAAACCGATAAACCATGAAGTTTATCGGCTTTCCAGCTCCCCAAGTAGGGCTCGAACCTACAACAACTCGGTTAACAGCCGAGTGCTCTACCATCGTTACACTCTCACACCGAAACAGGGGAATATTAGCGCTTATTTCCTCAAAGCTCAATGAAGTTCTGTAGTCTGTAGTCCTATGTACGGAGTGCCTGACTTGAAAACGTCAGACAGCCTCCCTGCTTTCTTCCGCCTCGTCCCACTCCGAGCAGAACTGTTTGTAAGTGACGTTCATGTGGAGTGTGATTTCGTAGTTTTTCCCAAGCTCAATCCGGTCAAACAGTTGGCAGGATATCATCTTTTTCTGCTCTAACTCAGCCGTGTCAAATTCCTCCGCCCAGCTCTTAAAGCGGCGATATGCCGGCAGGACAGCCTTGGTCATCTCTTCCTTCTGGTACATTTCGCTGTCCAGCTTTTCAATCTTCGCTTCTGCCTCGGCAATCCGGGTTTTCACTACGCTGATCGCCTCCCTTAAATCCTCCGGCGTATAAAGGCTTTCCCCTAAAAGGGTCTTTGCAATCTCCGCCTGAAGGACTTCCAACTGCTTCTGGTTCTTTTCAAGCTCCTTCGCAAGCTTGCGCCTGCTGACCGCGTGGGCCGCCTGCTGTTTTTTCAGAATTTCCTTATACTTTGCTTCCTCAGGCGCGCCCTTCATATTCTCAAATACCCGGCGCATCACCTGGCAGACTGCCTCATCGACCCTCGACGCGATATAATTCGTCTGGCCATCGCAGTCACACAGCTTGTTTGCCTTATGGTAACAGCGGTACTTCAGTTCATCCTTCAGGTACTCGCTACCGTCCTTGCGGTAATAATGGTCCTTGTGGTGTGTCGTCGTGATCCGGCCGCCGCAGTGCGCGCAGAAAACATTCCCGGACAGCATGGCCTCCCCTTTGGTCCGCATGGCAATCCGACGCTTTTCATCGTCTATCTGCCCTCGCTGTCTCAGGATTTCATCAATCCTCTCCGCTTCGTCCTCGCTGACAATTCTCAGTTTCTGGAGCGCCTCGGAGGTTTCCTTTTCATTCGTGTAGCCTCTGGCAAGCGGCGATGACAAAAGCCGCAGCACTGCCTTACTGGTGAATTTTTTCCCGTTGGCCGTCCTGTAGCCCTGATCATTTAACTGGTGTGCGATGACATAGCTGCCTGTCCCGTAGTTGATCGTCCTCTCCACGACTTTGCGGTACACCACATACTGCTCCAGGTCGATCTCGAATTTCTTTAACTCCTGGCCTTTACGGTTTTTGACGCCGCTTGGGACCGTCCGGTACCCATAAGGCATGGGGCCGCCGGTGTACAGGCCGTCCAGCTTCAACTGTCCGATCCTGGTCTTGATACGGATGGATGTTTTTTCACTCTCCCCCGACGCCTGCCAGAAACGGATATAATTGGTCAGCTTGTCCACGTGTGTCTCGAAGCGCTGCTCGCCCTCCTTCACACTCCAGACCTCGACCCCGCCGGTCTTAACAAACCATTCCACAATGAACGGCGTCTCATCATCGATTCTCCCGATCCGGTCAAACATGAACACCAAAAGGACGTCAAACTCTTTTTTCAGTGCGGCCTCCTGCAGGTCCAGGATCGCATCCCTGTCCTTCGCGGACACTTTGAAGCCGGAAACGCCCTTCTCCTCGAACTCCTTCACGATCTCCCAGTCCTGCCTGCATTTCACAAACTCATGGCAGGCCCCGCGCTGCATCGGGATGTCATTCTCATGGTTCTCGCTGGCATTGACCTGTTTCTTAGTGGAAACCCTGTATAATGTGTATACTCTCTTCATTGGCTTTTCTCTCCTGTAATCCTGTGATTACAGGATGCGCTGTATGAAATTGTCAAAGTGCGTGTTGTATTCTCTTCCCTGTCATCATAGCGCATCCGTCACAGATTTGCAATGTTGCCGATCAATTTTCCGGGCAAGATTCTGTCACTGCCCCTACGCGGCAAACGTATCACTGGTCTCAAGCGCTGTAAGCCTGCCCAGGTCTTTTAAAACCCTTTCATCATAAGAGCTTGATAGAATCTCCCGGACTCTGTCAAGGACGCCTTCCACCGGCTGTTCCGCAAAAATCAATAGCAGGTGGCAGTCATTTATCTCAGCCCTGACCGCATTCTCCGTTTCTCTTACGTTCTCCAAACTTCACCTCCTGGAATTTATGTAAGAAACGGATTACCCGCAATTTATGCAGGAATGAACAGGACGCATTCCCTCAAAAAAGCTTCTGACCGTTATGGACACTTTGTCCATTTGCGGTAAAGAGGATTTTGGTGCTGGTCATTTTGACCAGTACCACTTTCACTCATTAAAGTGCAGCTTCTTTTTATGGAACTGTGCTGGAATTTTCTCTTTATCTATGTAATACGGCTGTTAATCCATAAGCCTATGGCTGCCGCTTATCCTCCACATAGGATCGCAGCGTCGGCCGCTGATGTGGCTCACTTTATTACTGCTTCGTACCTGATGAATGTCTATGCAGTTGTCAATGTACCTGTATTAGAGTCTTTACTGGTACAAGAGTATTATAAAACGGAAATATCCAAAGCAAAAGGACGTGTCACGTCTGGTTCATCAGATGTCTTACGTCTGATTTGAAATGTTTATTTCAAAAAAAATTACATAACGCAAAAACCCCGCCAGATGCTGTGAGTTAAAGCACCTGACGGAATTTTGCACTTAAGAAGAATATCTTCTGCACTTTTCATTTCACTCGCCCATATCTGATAAGACAATGCGGTCATATGCACCGTTTTTCTTATCTTCCGGATGCGGTTCGAGGCCAATCACGGTAATTTCCTGTTTTCCGGGGCCGTATGCCCAATACATACGCATCGCACCACTTGTTCGATTTTCCAGATACGACTGCCACACCCTGACACCATATCGTCGCGTTAAAGGTTCAATTTCGTGCGTATGCAGTCCTGGATAGGCCGGATCCTGTGAAAGCTTTTTCAAGGCATTGCCCCATTTTTTATACAACTGTTCATCCGTTTTATTGATCGTTCCGGCACGATATTCCTGCTGAAGCCTGTTCCAGAGCTGCTCCATTTCCGGAATCCCCATTCGTATCTTATATGTCACACCGCCACCCCATAAAAAATCACAATCAGAAAAGTCAGATTATTCAAAGATCCCCGCCGTATCAGAAATCAGACAAATCAATCTCTTCTGAAACCGTACCTGCCTTGAAGTTTGCAATCGCTCTGTCCATGTCCGCAAGTGTTTTCGCCGATATGGATGCCGGTGCAACAAGTTCCCGCGGCTCAAGCATAATACAGCCATTGTCATACTCCCGGACGTTATAATACTGGTATGCGGCACCTCGAAGGGTAACCCTCTTTTTATGATCAATATGAACTACATAATCTTTCATTGCCTGCATAAAGCACCTCCTGCTGATACAATGCTCAATCTTCTGTAATATATGCATAATTCACGGTGGGAATTCCCACTTCTAAGGATATTATATTGAATGCACGGCATTCTGTCAAGCGCAACATCTTGCGCGAAGCGCCCTCCGCGCGTCAGCGCATGAATTCAGGAGATGCCTGAAAGGTATTCCATTTTGCCCGGGAAATCAGTCCTGGCAATTCAGCTTTGCCACTCCCGAAAGCTCACTGATTACATCCAGTATCCTCTTCCTGTCAGCCGCCAGGTCAGACGCCTTTCCCATCAGGAGATAATCTGTACTGACATGAAAATAAACAGCTATTTCCACCAGAAGATCAATAGAGCACCCTTCCCGGCCTCTCTCCATCCTCCCCACATGGTCTGTTGTGCAGTGAAATACCTCCGCCATTTTCTCCTGTGTCATTCCCCGAAGCAGTCGAAGCTCCTTCAGCCTTTTTCCAAACTGTGCCTGATCAAAATACATAAAGTCCTCCTTTCCGCATCCCCGGCTGAAGGACTTTCACCGTCGTATGAAGCTAAAAACCGCGAAAAAGCGCCGCAGAAATCGGAATGGCACAAATATTCTGTACTCATTCCGGCTTCATACGGTGCTTGGAAGACTTCGGTTTGAACCGGCTCCGCTTGCACGATTTAAAGTCATAATGATATGATATTTTTCATAAGTTTGCGGTGATACCGCTTTCAGTTCACCCTTTAACAAACAGGCTGCTGACTGTTGCAATATGGGCGATTAAGCTGCCCTCACTTGCGCTTCCCATTCTAGTATAACATAAAATAAATAACTGGCCAAATAATGGCTTTTGTGCTATACTT
>JAJPYH010000085.1 GCA_021205045.1 Lachnospiraceae bacterium
TGGGACATTTTCTCTTGTGGTATATAAGGACATTATCATAAATGGCTTATAAAGGTGCTTACAAATGTTTTGTCGAATATTGACAAATTTCCCTGTCCGTGCTAAACTGACTTCACTCTGATAAACGAGTGAGAACAAACTTACATATAGAGTGAAATATCGCTCTTGCTTTTGCAGTAGGAGAAAGTTTTGCACGGAAAACCGCATAACCGCGCTTTTCAACGTTTGTAATTACCTCTTCCATGAGAACTTTTTGGGGAAGGAAAAAGCTTCGCGGACGAAGCACCTCACCAAACCACACAATTAAGTACAACCCTACTGTAAACTTCATTACCTTCATGAACGTTGTCTGGTACAATAGCCTAAGGTACATTTGCCTGATATTGACGGGCAATATCGGAGTATCTTAGATACTGTACAAGGACAACGTACACAGGAGGGAAAAGCATGGGCCGTTTAAAGGACTTGAGAAACAACAGGGGGCTGACCCAGGAGAGGCTGGCTGTAGAGATCGGAACATCACAGCAGACAATCAGCAGGATCGAGGCGAAGGGAGATTTGATTCCCGTGGATCTTCTGGTAAGGCTTTCCAAATATTATAATGTTTCCGTGGATTATCTGCTGGGACTGAGCGAGGAAAAGTACAATCAGGCCAGCAGGGACAGAATGACAGAGTATATGGAAAAGTATGACACAGAATTCACGCAGTATGACACGCTGACGCCGGAATATCAGGAGATTGTCAAGTCTGTGATACATACTCTTTATGATCTTCAGGAAAAGCAAAACAGGGAATCGTGATATGAAAAAAGGGGGACTGAGCGGGGCGGCGCTGAAATGGCTCGCCATCGTCTGCATGGCTATTGACCATATCGGAGCCACCGTGGCGCTGCAGTATTTCTATCGGATGGCCTGGTTCGGAACCGAGGCACAGTATCAAACCGCGTACAATTTGTATATGGTGCTGCGTTGCATCGGGCGGTTTTCTTTCCCGGTGTATTGTTTTTTGCTGGTGGAGGGATTCTATCATACCAGGAGCCGCGGCAGATATCTGCGCAATCTGGCGGTTTTTGCGCTGATTTCAGAGATTCCCTTCGATCTGGCGTTTTACGATACTGTCTTTGAGACAAGTCACCAGAATGTGTTTATGACTCTGGCAATGGGGCTTGCGGCACTCTGGCTTGCGGAGCTTTTGTGGCGCGGGCTGGAGAAGCGGGCAGGTCGGTCAGAAAAGCTGGCCCTGGCGATGGAGAAATCTCCCGTGGAGGTATTCGCATTTCGGGCGGTGGTCGGCCTGGTGGCAGTGGCACCCATGGCGCTTCTGGCGGAGGTGCTGAATACGGATTACGGCGGCTGGGGTGTGGCCATTATTTACGTTTTTTACCTGCTCCATGACCGGAAAACGCTGGCGGCGACGGTGAGTGTGGCGATCATGACCGTCATGCAGTCGATTGAGATATTTGGCTTCCCGGGTATTCTGGCGATACATTTTTACAATGGAACCCGGGGCAGACAGATGAAGTATTTCTTTTATATTTTCTATCCGGCCCATCTGCTGATTCTGTACGGAGTGTGCAGGCTGCTGGGGTATTATTAAAAAAGAGCGATGACTTTGACGTCGGATGTGCTGTCGTGTTATGCACATGATCACACAGGAAATGACTGTCTGCGGCCGCGGCCGGAGTGATCATAATTGAGAAATGACTGGGAGGGCGGAGCATGAGCCGTGCGGATCATATTTTTATCAATATGTGCCGGGACATTCTGGAGAACGGAACCGACACGAAGGGGGAAAAGGTACGCCCTCACTGGGAGGACGGTACCCCGGCTTATACCATCAAGAAATTCGGCGTGGTCAATCGCTATGATTTAAGTGAGGAATTTCCCATTATGACCCTGCGCCGGACGGCGCTGAAGTCCTGCACGGATGAGATTCTGTGGATCTGGCAGCAGAAGTCCAACAACATCCATGACCTGCACTCCCATATCTGGGATGAGTGGGCCGACGAGGACGGCTCCATCGGCAAGGCCTACGGTTATCAGATGGGCGTGAAGCATCAATACAGGGAAGGCATGATGGATCAGGTGGACCGGGTGATTTATGATCTGAAAAATAATCCCTTCAGCCGACGCATCATGACCAATATTTATGTGCATCATGATCTGCATGAAATGAATCTGTACCCCTGCGCTTATTCCATGACTTTCAATGTGACCCAGAAGCCGGGGCATGAGAAGCTGACCCTGAACGCTATCTTAAATCAGCGCTCCAACGATGTGCTGACGGCCAACAACTGGAATGTGGTGCAGTATGCTGTGCTGATGCACATGCTGGCGCAGGTCTGCGGCATGGAGGTGGGCGAGCTGGTGCATGTCATTGCTGATGCTCATATTTATGACCGCCATGTGCCGCTGATTGAGGAGCTGATTTCCAGGGAGCCGCTTCCGGCGCCGAAGTTCTGGCTGAATCCGGAGATCCATGACTTCTACCAGTTCACAAGAGATGATGTCAGAGTGGAAGGGTACGAGACTCATTCCCAGATCAAGGGTATCCCGGTAGCAATCTGAGAATTTGTATTATTATGATTATTATCATCAGGAGAGCCGCAAGTGAAAGATAATCCGGCGGTGATTTGAGGTAAAGATTGCCTGAAAGCAGGAGCCGATATAGAAAGGAACAACATGAACCTGATAGTAGCAGTAGACCAGAACTGGGCCATCGGCAACAAAGGAAAGCTCCTGGTCAGCATCCCCAACGATCAGAAAAATAATTTCCGTGCCCGCACCATGGGCAATGTGATCGTTCTGGGGCGAAAGACCATGGACACTTTCCCGCAGCGCCGCCCCCTGCCCAACCGTACCAATATCATCCTGTCCCGGAATCCGGAGTATAAGGTGAAGGATGCCATTGTGCTTCATTCTCTGGAGGAGCTGAAGGAGAAACTGCAGCATTATCCTGCTGAATCCATTTATGTCACCGGCGGAGACAGCATTTACCGGCAGCTTCTGCCGTACTGCGACACGGCCTACGTGACCATGATTGAGCACAGATATGATGCGGACGCTTTCTTTCCCAACCTGGATCAGGATCCGGACTGGGAGATGACGGAGGAGAGCGATGAGATGACCTATTTTGACATTCCCTATTATTTCAGGACATATAAGAGGCGCTCATCATAATTTCATATGAAAAATGAAAATACCGCCGACTCGATGCAGCCGGGCGGTATTTTTGATTTTCCTTTATTTTAGGAAAATTCCAATACATATTTTCAAAGTTATTGACTTTTGATGGCAAAAGATTTTTTGCGATTTTGTCATGGTTGTCAAGCGCCGTCTTTGTGCTGGAAAGCCCGTAAATAAAGGCTTTTTGAATTTGTCTTGTTTCGTCTTGCGTTGTCTTTGGCTTTCGGAAATGGTGTAAAATTTGGTGTAAATGGTGTAAAGATGGTGTAGAAATGGCACACGCCAGGACGGCAGCAGGGGACCCCCGCCCACCATATAGGGGGCCAAAAATAAGGGGGCGGTGCAACGGAGGGGGTACCAGCATTTCCAGACGCACGATTTTTGAAAATTTTCCGGGAGTCTTCCTGCAGAAAAGCCGGGGAGGTTTCCACGCTCCCCGGGCTGCTGCCGCTCTTGCTGGCTGCTGCTGCCATAATTCATATAAAAACAATGATTTCACCGGTCAGTTGACTGGTGGTATTAATTTTGGGTTTGTTTTGCCTTCTGTTCTGCGATGTATTTTTCAAACTCTTCATCTGTCATATCGTGTATTTTAACGACGCATTCTATAAAGCCCCTGTCTTCGCAAATATATTCCTTTCCGTCTCCCATAATGTTCCTTCCTTGATCGAATGTTGAAATTTTGTCTTATTTTCCGGGGCGCTGCGCCGCTCTCATGTTGTTGAAATCAAATTCAAGATAATTATCTTTCGTCAGGAATCCACTCTTTTACCATCGGATAGATTTCAGCATATATCTTTGTAAATCCTCCTTCTATAGGGGCCATATTTAGATCTCCATATTGTTTTACAAAATTTCCAAAATCCGTGGTTAATTGATTTATTTCCCTTGCGTGCATCCCTTGATGAAAAACAGATCTAAACCTTAATAGCTGACTCCTCTGTAGAATTTCATTTTTACGTTTTTCATTTTCATGAATCAAGTCTTTCAAAACCGATACGCTTAAATCTTGTATTCTGCCTTCCTTGAGTCGATGTGAAAAATCTTCAATAGCATCTTCTTCACCATCTAATTCGCAAAGTTCGCTATTTGCTATATTAAAACGAGCAATTTCAATAACTATTGACCAAAAATCATCTTTCAGATCACTAAAAGCTTTAGAAGATATAATGGCATTAAGAAAGAGTGTGCCCTGTTCATCAAGTGCATTTATATTTTCTTCCCAAAGCCCCGTCTCCTTCACTATATCTGTAGCTGCATGAGTAGGGGATGAAATATAACCCAAAAGATAATCGGCGGAGCAATGGAAGAAATCGCAGTAAGCTATCAAAAAGCCTATATCAATCTGTCTGCCGTCAAGATGGCTGTTAATAGTCCTTGCTTTATACCGTATAGACTCTTCTTTTGTAATGCCTGGCTTATCTGAATACTCAAAAATCCCCATCTCATGCATGGCCCTTGATAAATCGGCCGCGTTTTTTAATTTTGGATTGTGAGTTTCCATTAAATGCCTGAGTTGATCAGCACATGAGAGAAATCTATTTCTCATTTTTCCCCAAAACCTCCCAAAAAAGATTAGATTGAAGAACTAAAAATCTCATGATAGAGTGATATTATCACAACGATTAAAGACGGTCAATACCAAAATCAGGAGGATGAACATGAACAAAAGAATTGAACCCGCGACAGAGAACAGGACAGGAAGAATCGAGGATGCTTGTAAAAGGTACGGCCTGGGGAGAACCAGCATGAAGAGCGTGGCGGCAGCAGCCGGGGCAGAAATCAAGATCGGGAAGAGTTATCTTGTCAATTATGCCAAAGTAGACGCATACATGGACAGCATTTCGGGGGTACAGTGACACGGAAACGGCGGCGGGATATGGTTTGACCTGCTGCCGGAAAGGAACAGCGCATGGGAAGAAAAAAGAAGGGAGGTTATGGCATGGTTTACCAGGATGTCACGCGAAGTGGAAATATATCTCTTGCGGCTAAAGGGCTTTATGCTTACCTAGCGTCATTTTGCGGCCAGGAAGATGAATGTTATCCCGGAGTTGAAATAATCATGAAGGAAAACGGGATAGGAAAAGACACATTTTACAGGCACATTAACAGCCTTGTGGCGGCGGGTGTGGTGGAAAAAGCACAGATCAAGGGAGAGGGCGGTAAATTCGGGCGAACGGTTTATAAGCTGTCACATGAAGTGACTGTATCCGAAAAAACCGAGTCTGGAAAAAGGGATTTTCCGTATCCCCAAAACCAGTATACGGTTGCACCGGATACGGCTGTCAAGGAAACTAACAATAACAATATTAAAACAATATCAGATTCAAACAATAACAATAAAAATAATGCGCATTCTG
>JAJPYH010000281.1 GCA_021205045.1 Lachnospiraceae bacterium
GGAACATATGGCAAATAAGGGGCTTATAAATTACCCTTATGTCGCTTTAATCATTATATTAAAATACGCCGTATTTTTTGCGGGCGCGACTGCGGCGGCTCTGATCAGCTGGGCGATCACCTATGCGGTGTATCATACGGGCAGCTGGGCGGATTATACGGAATTCAATGAATACCGGACAGAGCTTTATGATTACAATGGGGTTCCCTATTACGGCGAGTATGAGGAGCTGTACGAAGAGCTGGGCTTCACAGGAAACGGCTATTATCTGCTGGCAAATTATGATATCGCCTTTTCGGATCTGGCAGATACGGAGGCGATGCAAAGGCTGTCGGAGGCCTCTGCGCCGGATCGGACTTACTGGCTGAATGATATTAAAAGAATTATCCTGAATGTGGCGGATAAATTTCAGACGGATCCCATGCAGCCCTATGATAATCTGCTGATTGTGGTATTTCTGGCCACAGCCTTTGTCTGTCTGCTGGGGCGGGACTGGATGGCATTGCTGCAGCTGCAGTTTCTGGTCTTTGCCCATGTGCTGTGCTGGTCATATTTATACTGGCTTGGCAGGGTGCTTGACAGAGTGACGGTGGGGATCTATCTGGCGGAAATCCTTCTGCTGGCGGCGGTCTGCATTCTGAAAGCGGCGGCGGTCAGGCAGAAGATGGCAAAAGGCATCCTGTATCTGGGACTGTGTATCGGAGCCGTCTATTTTGTGACGGTGATGGCTCAGGAGGTGACGGCCTTTGGGGAAACATATCAGGAAACCGTTAAAAAGAACCAAAGCTGGGAGGCCTGCAAGGAGTATTGCAGAGAGAATCCGAAGCAGCTGTATTTTCTGGACGTGCTGTCCTTCAGCAGCTTTTCTGAAAGGATTTTTGCACAGGGACGGACGCAGACGCAGAATTATGAGCTGGCCGGGGGCTGGTTTGCGAAAAGTCCGCTTTATGATGAAAAGCTGCAGAATTTTGGAATAGACGGCACGGTGTATGAGGAGATTGAGAGCGGCGGCACCATTTATTTTATCTGTGAATCGGAAAAGAATACGGACTGGATTGCCGGCTTTTTTGCCGACTATGATGTGGGTGTGGAGATTCAGAGGATGGACGGGATTTTCGTAGATTCCGAGGAAGTGATGACGGTGTACACGATCACGGGGAGTCGTTGAAAACGCAGCGACAGGCATCATTGAGCCTGTCAGGCTGAAACAGGGGAAGCTCTTCGGAAATGCTTATAGGGGACAGGTGATACCGTTTGGCGAGGCCGGATTGGTATCTGTAAATGATAAAGAAACAGGGAAGGGGTATCAGAAAATGAGAATTTGTGTATTGGACATCGGGGGAACTTTTATCAAGGGTGCGGTCATGGATGAGAACTCCAACATTCTGGAGAGGATGAAGGTGGCAAGCGACTGCTCCGGGCTGGACGCGCTTCTGGCCAGCCTGGATGAAATCATTGCGCCGGTGGCGGACAGTGTGGAGGGCATTGCGGTCAGCATGCCGGGAAAGATTGACTGTGAAAATGGCATTGCCAGAACGGGCGGCGCGTTTACCTTTATCCGGGATCTGCCCATCGTGTCTATTCTGGAGGAGAAATATCATCTGCCGGTGGCCGTGGAAAATGACGGCAAGGCGGCGGCCAGTGCCGAGAACTGGGTCGGAGCCCTGAAGGATGTGAAAAACGGTCTGGTGTTTATCATCGGGACAGGCATCGGCGGCGGCATTATTATCAATAATCAGGTGATCAAGGGCAGTCATTTCGCGGCGGGGGAATTGAGCCTTTGCCTGATGAATAAGGATGTGGACGGGTTTCAGGCGTCCAATATGATCAGCATGGTATCCAGTACCCACGGCCTTCTGAAAATGTACCAGGCGATGTCCGGCATGGAGGAAAGGGTGGACGGAGTGGAATTTTTCCGGCGGGCAAATGAGGGAGAGGAGACGGCTCTTGAGGCTCTTCGGCACTTTGCCCGGATTACGGCGCACTATATCTTTGATCTGCAGGTGGTGCTGGATGTGGACCGGGTGGCTATCGGCGGCGGTATCAGTGAGCAGCCCCTGCTGCTGCAGGTATTGAATGAGGAGCTGGACAAGGCTTATGACACTCCCTTCCCGCTGCCCTGTGTGCGCCCGGAGCTGGTGAAATGTCAGTTTGGCAATGACGCCAATCTGATCGGGGCATTGAAGGGGCTGCTGGATTCGGGAAAGCTTGGATAATCACAGAAAAGTAAGGCGGAAATCTGATTACAGAGCTCGCAGAGCGCTTCTTGTAATTATGAGGGAAGATACGGTATGAACATCATTATTTTGCTGATTTTTATAGGCATCATCACGAAAGGAACCAATCAGGATCGCAGACGCAGTGATATTTTTAAGAAGATTATTCTGGGCTATGTGGGAATTTCGCTTCTGGCGGGACTGCTTTCCTCCGGGGGATTCGTTTCCATCGCGGTGATCGGTTTTCTGATCTGGTATTTTACCAGGAAAAAGCAAAAATCGGAGAAGACCAGATGGGAGGAATGGCAGGAATCCTATGAGAAGGGAAAGAGGAACGCGGCCAACTCCCAGAATTCTTACGGGAATTCCGGCGGAAGTTATTCAGGGAATTCCAGCAGAGGTTTTTCTGGGAATTCCGGCGGCAATTTTTCCGGCAATTTTTCCGGCAGCTTCTCCGGAGGGCAGAGAGCGTCCGGGGGACGAAGTGAAAACGCTGCTAACGGAGCGGGTGCAGGGCGTTTTTCTCAGACCCAGCCTGATCCCATGTCCAGGGTGGAGAGTGTTCTGCTGGCCCGGCCCATTGCTAAGCGCAAAAAGGTGATCGCGGAGTTTAACGGCAGGTATGATCTGACCCTGACGGATGCGGAGGTTCAGAGAATCGCGGAGGCCTCATACGTTTCCGAGGGCTGGAAGCGGGAGGTGGAGGCCATGACGCAAAAATATGATACCGTGGGCCAGTGGTTTCAGGGACCGACGGGGTGGCTTCGGGTGTACATCTATGTCTTTCAGATTCAGAATATTTCCTCGGACTTTGGTATGCAGGAGCAGATTTGTATAGAGGCGCTGGACGAGGTGGTGGCCTATGGATGCGGGCCGGAGGGGCTGAGCATTGACGAGCGGGTCAGCCTGATCAACAAGCGGTATTTCACCTGTTTTGATGAGATGTCCTTTATGGTTGCCTGGAGATTCCTTCAGCAGAGGGGCAGGGAGCACAGGATGAGCGGGCCTGATCTGGTGAAAAACGTGGACAGCGATCTGGAGGAGCTGGAGAGAAAGTACAGAGACGGCGTTTGAAAACAGGAGCCTGAAAATTGAAGTGACAGAAGAGCGCAGAAAATGGCCTGGAAAAGAAGAAAAATGCGGAAAGAGGAGCAGGGAGACGAGGGAGAAGTTGGATGAAGATAATGATTATCCGGCATGGAGATCCGGATTATGAGCATGATACACTGACAGAAAAGGGATGGCGGGAGGCTCGGGCTTTAGCCGATCAGTTGGAGCGGCTTCCCATGGACGCAGTCTATGTGTCGCCTCTTGGCCGGGCGAAGGATACCGCCGCTCCCACATTGGAGCGCAAGGGCATGGAGGCTGTTACCTGCGACTGGCTGCGGGAATTCTGGCCACGGATTCACCGGGGAAGCGAAGGGCCGGATCGTATCGTATGGGACTGGCTGCCTGCTGAATGGACGCAGGAGGAACGGTATTTTGAACGGAATCGCTGGATGGATACGGAGGTTATGGAAGAGGGCGGCGTCGGGGAAAGCTACCGCTATGTGACGGAAAGCTTTGACCGGGCGCTGGCTTCCCACGGCTATGTCCGGGAGGGAGCTTTTTATCGTGTGGAACGGGCCAATAATGACACGATTGTCTTTTTCTGCCATTTCGGGCTGGAGAGTGTATTGCTGTCCCATCTTCTGAATGTGTCTCCCATGATTGTATGGCATGGTTTCTGCGCGGCGCCCACCTCGGTGACAGTGCTCAGGAGCGAGGAGCGCAGGGAGGGAAGCGCATATTTTCGAATGTCTAATTTTGGGGATACCTCCCATTTGTACGCGGCGGGGGAGCCGGAGGCGGAGAGCGCGAGGTTCTGCGAGTGCTTTATGAATATGGATGAGAGACATGACTGAGAGGCGAACAAAGTTCGATGCAGGATGTCAGGGGAAGGCCTGTTTGGTGTGATGTGCGGTAAAATGCAGATCATTTGCGAAACAGACGCTTTTGTGCATGTGCAGAGAAGCTGTAATGAACAGCAACAGATATAAATCAGATGAGGGGAAGCAGTTTTCGGTATGAACCGTTTTATAGGAGACAGAAATTTTTACAGGAAGGTACTGACGGTGACACTTCCGATTATGGTACAGAATGGCGTCACCAAATGAGAAAGGAAAAGAAATGTATCATCTGCTGACGGAAAAGGAAGCGGCTGATCTGCTGGGGGAGAGACCCGCTGACAGCCATAAGGGGGATTACGGGTATGTGACGCTGCTGGGCGGTTCTGTTCGTTACAGCGGGGCAATCAAGCTGGCTAATCTGTCGTGCAATGGGTTGCAGGTTGCTGCGAGTTACATGGCTGGGGCGACCAAATTTGATGAAGATGAAGCTTCGGCGATCGATGGGGATATGCAGCCGTTAGCTGAAGCAACTGAGAATGCCATGGCTGCAAGGCTTATGAATTATACCACCGCCGCCATGCGCGCCGGAGCCGGGGTAGTGAAATTGACGGCTCCTGAGCAGCTGACACAGGCAATTTTACCTTACATTTTGGAAAGCACATTCTTTCCCATGCCGTCCACAGAGGATGGACAGCTTCGTTTTGATGCCGGGAAGCTGGATCTGGCACTGGACAGACAGCGGGCCGTAGCTTTTGGTATGGGCGTTGGCACGGGGGAGGAGACGGCCAAAATTCTGGAGTATATTTTACAGAATAAAAAGCTGACATTGATTATAGATGCGGACGGACTCAACGAACTGGCCGCTCATGAAAACCTGAAGGAGCTTTTAAAGACCACGGAGTGTAAGGTGATCCTGACTCCTCATGTGAAGGAGTTTTCCAGACTAACAGGGGAGAGTGTGGAAAATATTTTAAAGGAGCCGGTATGGCTGGCGAAGGAATTTGCTGCCTGCTACAGCGTGACGGTGCTGCTGAAAGGTCATGTGACTACCGTTACCGATGGCGACAGAATTTACCAGATTGACCGGGGCTGCAGCGGTATGGCCACCGCAGGCAGCGGGGATGTGCTCTCTGGTGTGCTCTGCGGTATGGCGGGCTACATTGCGGATCCGGTGGAGTCGGCCTCGGCGGCGGCTTTTATAGCTGGAATGGCTGGGGAGATGGCCGAGCAGGACAAAAACCCCGTCAGTATGACGGCGGGGGATACGGCTGAGTATGTGGAGAAGGCGATTACCAGGCTGTGGAACAGGTATCGCAGGTGATGGGCAAGAGTAAGAGTGTGGAGGATGGCATGGAACAGGAGCAGATTTTTATTTCAAAAAGGTGTTAGTCAGTAATTGGGTCGTTAAGCCTTTAAGTCCGTTTTTTGGGA
>JAJPYH010000199.1:0-2954 GCA_021205045.1 Lachnospiraceae bacterium
TCCTCGGGACTGCCTTTTCAGGGTCAAAATCTCACGTTGATTTTCTTTTCGCGAATGCTTCTAAAGTCTGCATTATGATTATCTAGTTAATGTAATTCAAGTAGCTACATAATATTGCGATATAAAAGTAATGTCAATAGCTACATTTGATTTTTTCAGATAAATCGTTACTATTAAAAACGCCAGCGGTTAAGCTGGCGTTTTTGTGTCTTTTATTTTGTTTTCCCCGAAATCATCCAAATGACTTCTGCAGAGGAAAGCCGGTGATCTTTCACGGCTGCGTATATTTGTTCCTAATAGTGGCTTACGAACCGGATATGCCGCTTCAAAACGCTGTAAGCTCCCGGAAAACGGGATTTTCAGTCACCTTCAGCTGTTGATGGCTGCCTGTGCCGCCGCCAGTCTGGCAATCGGTACGCGGTACGGGGAGCAGCTCACATAGTCCAGGCCGATCTTGTGGCAGAACTCCACGGAGGAGGGATCGCCGCCGTGCTCGCCGCAGATGCCGATATGCAGCTCCGGATTGGTCTTTCTGCCCAGCTTGATGGCCATCTGCATCATCCGGCCTACGCCCACCTGATCCAGCTTTGCGAAGGGATCGTTCTCCAGGATCTTGGCGTCATAGTAGTCGTTGAGGAATTTGCCGGCGTCATCGCGGGAGTAGCCGTATACCATCTGAGTCAGGTCGTTGGTGCCGAAGCAGAAGAAATCCGCTTCCTTGGCGATCTCGTCCGCGGTCAGGCAGGCTCTGGGGATCTCGATCATGGTGCCTACGTGATATTTCAGGGCTACACCGGATGCGGCGATCTCCGCGTCTGCTGTTGCGACTACCGTCTTCTTCACATACACAAGCTCCTTGACCTCGCCAACCAGCGGAATCATGATCTCCGGCACGATATTCCAGTCCGGATGGGCCTTCTTCACCACCAGGGCGGCACGGATCACAGCCTTGGTCTGCATCACCGCGATCTCCGGATAGGAGACGGCCAGACGGCATCCTCTGTGTCCCAGCATGGGGTTGAACTCATGCAGAGAGTCGCAGATGGCCCGGATTTCCTCCACG
The DNA here is from genome assembly GCA_021205045.1 of Lachnospiraceae bacterium. Taxonomy (GTDB): domain Bacteria; phylum Bacillota; class Clostridia; order Lachnospirales; family Lachnospiraceae; genus RGIG6307. Next base: position 1,064 of record JAJPYH010000199.1, read on the forward strand.
GTCTTGCCCTTGGCCTGGGCCAGCTTCTCAATGTCCGCATCCTCCGTGGGAACGAACTCGTGCAGCGGCGGGTCAAGGAAGCGGATGGTCACGGGATTGCCTTCCATGGCTTCATAAAGCTGCTCGAAATCCTCCTGCTGCAGCGGCAGAATCTTTGCCAGAGTGGCTTCTCTCTCCTCCACAGTGTCAGAGCAGATCATCTCACGGAAAGTGGCAATCCTGTCCTCGCCGAAGAACATGTGCTCAGTACGGCACAGGCCGATACCCTGCGCGCCCAGCTCACGGGCCTTTCTGGCATCCGCCGGAGTATCCGCGTTGGTACGTACTTCCAGCTTTCTGAACTCATCCGCCCAGGCCATGATGCGACCGAACTCGCCTTCCACCGTGGCTTCCACTGTGGGAACCGCTCCTTCGTATACATTGCCGGTGCTGCCGTCAAAGGAGATCACATCTCCCTCGTGATATTCCTTGCCGCTTAAGGTAAATTTCTTATTGGCCTCGTCCATGATGATGTCGCCGCAGCCGGACACACAGCAGGTGCCCATACCTCTGGCCACCACCGCAGCGTGACTGGTCATGCCGCCGCGAACCGTCAGGATGCCCTCCGACACCTTCATGCCGGTGATATCCTCCGGGGAGGTCTCCAGACGGACTAACACCACCTTCTCGCCCTTTGCGGACCATTCCACTGCGTCCTCCGCGGTAAAGACGATCTTGCCGCAGGCTGCGCCGGGAGCCGCTCCCAGGCCCTTGGTGATAGGCGTTTCCCTCTTCAGCGCCGCCTGATCAAAGGTGGGATGCAGCAGGGTATCCAGATTTCTCGGATCAATCATGGCTACCGCTTCCTGGGGCGTCCTCATGCCCTCGTCCGCCAGATCGCAGGCGATCTTCAGCGCCGCCTGAGCGGTGCGCTTGCCGTTGCGGGTCTGCAGCATATACAGCTTGCCATGCTCCACGGTAAACTCCATATCCTGCATGTCTCTGTAATGATCCTCCAGAATTCTGCACACCTCAGTGAACTGTGCAAAAGCCTCCGGGAATTTCTCCGCCATCTCATCAATGTGCATGGGGGTACGCACGCCGGCCACCACATCCTCGCCCTGAGCGTTGGTCAAAAACTCGCCAGACAGACCCTTCTGGCCTGTGGCGGGATCGCGAGTGAAAGCCACGCCGGTGCCGCAGTCATCGCCCATATTGCCGAAAGCCATGGACTGCACATTGACAGCGGTGCCCCAGGAATAGGGAATATCATTGTCTCTGCGGTACACATTGGCGCGGGGGTTGTCCCAGGAACGGAACACCGCCTTGATGGCGCCCATCAGCTGCTCCTTGGGGTCGTCCGGGAAGTCAGCGCCGATCTTGGACTTATACTCAGCCTTGAACTGTTCCGCCAGCTCCTTTAAATCATCCGCGTTCAGATCCACGTCCTGTTTGACGCCGCGGCTCTCCTTCATCTCATCGATCAGGGTCTCAAAATACTTCTTGCCGACCTCCATGACCACGTCGGAGTACATCTGAATAAATCTCCTGTAGCAGTCCCAGGCCCAGCGGGGATTGCCGGATTTCCTTGCAATCGCCTCCACAACCTTCTCATTCAGTCCCAGGTTTAAAATCGTATCCATCATGCCCGGCATGGAAGCTCTGGCGCCGGAGCGGACGGACACAAGGAGCGGATTCTCCTCATCGCCAAATTTCTTGCCGGTCTCCTCCTCCAGCCATGTCACATACTCATTGATCTGCGCTCTGATCTCATCATTGATCTCTTTGCCATTCTCATAGTACTGCGTACAGGCTTCTGTGGTGATGGTGAAGCCCTGCGGAACCGGCAGACCCACGTTGGTCATCTCAGCCAGGTTAGCACCCTTGCCGCCGAGAAGATTCCGCATGTCCG
>JAJPYH010000199.1:2964-5495 GCA_021205045.1 Lachnospiraceae bacterium
CTGCACTCACGAAATTTGTAGATCCATTTTTTTCCCATGTAATATGTCCTCCCTTATGAACACAATATGCCGCCCTGTTTCAGGCGGCTTATGACTGTCTCTTGTTCAGGAACTGCCGCAAAATAATATGTCTGCGGCAATTCCTCAGACAGCCCGTGACAGATGTATCAATTTCTGTCCTTGAAGTGTGTAACAGTATAGCAGATAAATTATTAAAAATCTATGAAAAATATTTACAATTTGGAGGAAATTTTTTCTGTCATTCCGCTCATTGAATCTATACGGAAATTATGTTATGATATAATAAATTTCGATTTTCAGGCCAGGGAATGTCCGCGTCAGCGGTCAGCTCCATATCCCGATGAAAGGATTTTTTATGGCATCCATAAGAGAGAGCCCCTTCTATATCATTGTCAATCCCGCCTCCCACGCCGGCAAAAGCCGCCGAACCTGGAGCGCGCTCAGCGCGGCTTTAAAGGAGCGCGGCCTGTCCTACAAAGCCTGCCTCTCCGCGGAGCCGGGCGACGTCACCGTGCTTGCCAGAAAGATCATAAAGCGCAGCAACGCCACCCCGGAGAACCCGGCACATATCATCCTGCTGGGCGGCGACGGCACCTTAAACGAGCTGGTCAACGGCATCTCGGACTTTTCCCGGGTGATCGTCAGCTATATACCCACCGGCTCCAGCAATGATTTTGCCCGCGCTCATCGCTACAGCACGGACCCGGCAAAGGAGCTTGCGCGCATTCTCTCCAGCCGCCCCACCCTGTTAGATGTGGGAGAGACGGAATTTGTGGATACCGACGGAATTTCCCGCAAAAAGCGCTTTCTCATCAGCAGCGGCATGGGCTTTGACGCCATGGTCTGCGACAAGGTCAACCACTCCCGGGCCAAAACCCTTCTCAATAAAATTGGCCTCGGCCAGTTCGTATACCTTGTCATCGCCCTGAAATGCCTGTTTACCGGCCAATATCCGGACTGCACCCTGACTCTTGAAGACGGGCAGTCCTTCCCCTTAAAGAATATGATGTTCTCCGCGGCCATGATGGAGCCCTACGAGGGCGGCGGCTTCAAATTTGCGCCCAAAGCCCTGCCTGACGACGGCCTGCTGGACGTCTGCACGGTCAATAACCTTCCCAGACTGTTCGTGCTCTGCGCCCTGCCCACCGCCCTGCCCGGCTGGCATGTGTTCCTCCCCGGCATCCGCCTGCACCGCACCCAGACTGTCCGCATCCGCGCCAACGCTCCCCAGTATATCCATACCGACGGCGAGACAGGCTATTTTACTTCGGATGTGACTATCCGCTGCCTGAAGGGACTATTAAGATATCAGTAATGGCCTTTTCTATATATTCCCGCGAAGAAAGTCCTTCACCACTCCAAAAAATTCCCGCAGCATATTACTCGGCAGAAAATACCTGGGCCATACCCGGGCCGCGATACCGCACACATTCTGAATCCCCAGCTTTTTTGCAATCCGCACACTCCGAAACACATGAAAATTGCTGGTGACAATGCCAACTCTGGCCGTCTCCTTATCAAAAAGGGCGCTGCTGTTGGTGATATTCTGCACCGTATTCAACGACTGGTCCTCCACCAGAATCCGCTCAGAGGAGATTCCCTTCGCCACCAGATACTCATACATTCCCTGCGCCTCCGCGTAGGGCTCATTGCTGCCCTGCCCGCCGGACACAATACAGAGGGTACTCTCATTTTCCATCAGATAATCGTAAGCCGCATTCAGACGGTTTTTGAGCACGCTGCTGGGGCCGTTCTCCCGCACCTGCGCGCCCAGCACGATAATGTAATCCAGATTGTCCTCCCCCTTCGCTCCAAAGCCGCTCAGAATACACCCTTCGACCGCCACAAACAACGCGATTCCAAAGCCCACAGCCGCCGCCAGAACCCTCTGCAGCCACACCGGCATCATGGCCCACACATGGAAATGAATCCCCGCCGCGCAGCACACAAAAAAGACTCCCAGCGCCGCCCACAGCAAAAAGGTGCCCGCCCCGGAATGCACCCCATAGATCACAGCGCTGTATCCGAAACACAGCAATGCCAGTATCCCGACTAAGATTTCTCCTATGTTCAAAACCGTATTCCTCCTGATCTTCCTATCCTGCCTTGAAATCAAAGTAACATACACCTTCTGTATCGTCAATCGTAAATATTTTTGACGTACTAAGGGCCTCTTTCCGGAATGGCAGACATTCAGGGGAAATTATATCTGACCTTTTCCCTTTTCTCCGTAAATAAAACTCAAAATCCCTTATAAAAAAGAAAAATGCCCAGAACGCTTATCAAAAGAGTTCTGAGCAAAACTGCGAGCGCGAGACGGGGATCGAACCCGCGACCCCCACCTTGGCAAGGTGGTGCTCCACCGCTGAGCCACTCGCGCATGTGTTCTTACGAACAAAATGTACTATACAGGATTTGCGTCCGATTGTCAAGAAGTTTTTTTTATTTTTTTCGGAGATTATAAGCCATTTATGATAATGTCCTTATATACCACAAGAGAAAATGTCCCA
>JAJPYH010000173.1:0-381 GCA_021205045.1 Lachnospiraceae bacterium
GTCGGGGCTAATGTTAAAGATTTTTCGGGACATTTTCAAAAATGCTTGACAAAAACAATTCGTATATGGAAATCCTTCTCTTTCCAACACCGCCCTGCACTCTCTCCTGCAGCACGCAATCCCATATTTCAGAATCGTAGTCATACCGTCTGCGCGCAGCTCCGCCGTATAATCCTGGTCGTTGATCTGTTTCAATGCTTTCTTGCATTCAGCGTCAAACTTTTCGTTCTCTGCGTACTTTACCTCAATGATGATCCCGATTTCCTCATCCTCAATTTCTATGGCAATGTCGAAGTAGCCATCACCCGATTCCCTGTTCGACGTCACTCCCCAGCTTCCTTTAAAGCCCAGGATTCCAAGCAGGAGTCCGTGATAAAAGTT
>JAJPYH010000173.1:399-5442 GCA_021205045.1 Lachnospiraceae bacterium
GCTGTATCCCGGATGCTGATAGTCTTTTTCAAAAATTCGGTAAATCTCTTTTCAACTTCTTCAACATTTCCGTCTTTCAGCGCCTCGCAGAAGCCGTCCACTGCCTTGCCGTCCTGCGAAATTCTCTCCTTAAACAGGCCCAGAATAGAATCGCTGAAAATATTACGGACCTCCGTGTTCGGAATGGTCAGCCTCACAAGGTTCCCCATGGGCGTCTCACTCTGCGTCAGATAGCCTGTGGCGTACAGCAGGCTCCACATATTATCAATGCTGTCGTACATTGTATTATATGTCAGCTGTTCCTCAATCTTTTTCTGGACAGTTTCTCCGGAAATCAGACGTTCGATTTCCGCTTTGGTTACGCCATTGTCCACCTTCTGTATGAATTTCCGAACCTCCTCATTGCTGCTGGAATTGGCCCAGTAGCTCTTCGGAGTTTTATTGGGGTTCGTCCGCAGCTGATCACACCAGTTAATCACATCCCACGGATTATAAACACTTGCCCCGCCGATTCTATATCCATCATACCATTCTTTTGTCAGTCCATAATAATCAGAAAGCCCATAGTACCCCAGCATCTGAACAACTTCTTCATCGGCAAAGCCAAACCGCTCATCACATCTTGCATCCAGCATTGTGTACATTTTCAGATTATTCAGACCCGTAAAAATGCTTTCCTTCGCCACCCTCAGGCAGCCGGTCATTACCGCAAAATAAAGGCTGTCATTGGATTTTAAGGCAGGGTTAAACATCCCCCGGATGATAGAGACCATCTGGTCATAATAGTGACCCGCGCTTGCCTTCTGTAAAGGAACGTCATATTCATCTATCAGCAGAATGACCTTTTCCCCATAATATCCATACAGCAAATCGGAAAGTGTTTTCAGACTTCCCTGAATGGTGGAATCAGACATCACAAAGAGATCCTCCCCAGCCGCCCCGGCATTGATCAGCTGCCCGTACTTCTTTCTCTCAGTCTCCGTCAGAGTACCCTCATCCAGTAAAAAATGAAATTTCATGGCTTCGTTGCCAATCACAGTACACAGATTAGCGCGCGCCGTTGAGAAGTCCTTTCCCTCAACCGTTTTCAGACTGATAGAAATCACAGGAAATCTTCCCATATATTTCTCACACAACTCTGTCTCTTCTGAAATTGCCAGACCTTCAAACAGGCTTCGATCCGCACCAATTTCAAAGAATCTCCGGAGCATGCTCATATTCAGGCTTTTGCCAAACCGCCGCGGACGCGTGAAAAGATTCACCTTACCCCAGTTATCCAGCAGTTCCTTGATCATGCCGGTTTTATCCACATAATAAAAATCCTGCGTGATCATTTCCGCAAAATCCTCTATACCGATTGGCAGCTTCTTTTTGCCCACGCTTTCCGCCTCCTGCTATACATTTATGTGTATCATCTCTTCTGAAAGTAAGAGTAACATAAACAATCAAACCAATCAAGTTTTATTTCCGGGCAAAGCTTACAACGAATATGTCCGCTGACGCAGGCATCACCATATCCATGCAAAAAACAGCAGCCCCTGGCTGGAGTTTCGTCCATCCACAGGCTGCTGCTTTTTGAGTTATGATTTTTTTATTTGTAGTTCACAATCTGTCCGAACTCCGCCTTCAGGCTGGCGCCGCCCACCAGGCCGCCGTCAATGTCAGGCCTGGCAAACAGGTCCGCCGCAGTTTTGGCGTTTACAGAGCCGCCGTACTGGATGCGGATGGCTTCCGCGGTAGCCTCGTCATAAATCTCGGCGATGCAGGCGCGGATCGCGGCACAGACCTCCTCAGCCTGGTCGCTGGTAGCGGTCTTGCCGGTACCAATGGCCCAGATGGGCTCATAAGCAATGACAGCCTCAGCTGCCTGCCCGGCAGTCACGTTCTGGAATGCGATCTTGATCTGCTGACGAATAAAGTCAATGGTGATGCCCTGCTCTCTCTGGGTCAGGGTCTCGCCGCAGCAGATGATGGGGGTCAGGCCGTGCTCAAAGGCCTTCAGCACCTTCTTATTGACCGTCTCGTTGGTCTCTGCAAAATACTCGCGTCTCTCGGAGTGACCGATGATCACGTACTTGACGCCGGCGTCCACCAGCATGGCGGGAGCGATCTCGCCTGTATAAGCGCCCTTCTCCTCATAATACATATTCTCAGCGCCGATCTGGATGTTGGTGCCCCTGGTGGCTTCCACAGCCGGGATGATGTCGATGGCCGGTACACAGAAAACCACGTCCACCTCATCATTGACCACCAACGGCTTTAAGGTATCGATCAGTTCCACTGCCTGGCTGGGAGTCATGTTCATCTTCCAGTTGCCGGCAATAATCTTCTTTCTTGCCATAATGTTTTACCTCTTCATTTCCGCGTGTCATAAGGCTTTTCCTTCACTTGCTTACCGGCATATTACAGAATCGGCTTCTGACACTTAACTTTATTCATATAGTACCTGACAAACGGCACCGTCCGGCGCCTGTCCGGGTGCCTCACGGATGCCGTTCTTCTCAGGATATCTTTTTTTACCCAGTAAACGACTTCTGATCGTTCACTATGGCTTCTTATTTGTCATCCGCCGCATAAACGCCGGGCAGCTCCTTGCCCTCAAGGAACTCTAAGGATGCGCCGCCGCCGGTAGAGATGTGGGTCACCTTATCGGCAAAGCCCAGCTGGTTAATAGCCGCCGCAGAGTCGCCGCCGCCGATGATGGTGGCAGCGTCAGTGTCTGCCAGAGCCTGGGCTACCGCCACAGTGCCCTTTGCCAGGATCGGGTTCTCAAATACGCCCATGGGACCGTTCCATACAACGGTCTTGGCGCTCTTCACCGCTTCTGCGTACAGAGCCTGGGTCCTGGGTCCGATGTCCATGCCCATCTTGTCAGCCGGAAGCTCAGTAGAGTCATAAACCTCGGTGGCAATTTCAGCATCAATGGGGTTGGGGAACTCGCTGGTTACTACGGTATCTACCGGAAGAAGAAGCTTCTTGCCAAGCTGCTCAGCCTTGGCCATCATCTCCTTGCAATAATCCAGCTTGCTGTCATCGCAGAGGGAGGTGCCGACCTCATAGCCCTGTGCCTTTAAGAAGGTATAGGCCATGCCGCCGCCGATGATCAGGGTATCGCACTTCTCCAACAGGTTGGAAATCACGTTCAGCTTGTCGGCAACCTTAGCGCCGCCCAGGATGGCCACGAAGGGGCTCACCGGATTCTCCACAGCGTTGCCCAGGAAGTTGATCTCCTTCTCCATCAGGTAGCCAACCGCGCAGTTGCCGCCCTTGGCGCGCACACAGTCGGTCACACCTGCCACGGAAGCGTGAGCTCTGTGGGAGGAGCCGAAGGCATCACATACATAGTCATCGCACAGATCCGCCAGCTCTTTGCTGAACTGAGCGCCGTTCTTGGTCTCCTCAGCACCGCGGAAACGGGTATTCTGCAGTAAGATCACATCGCCGGGCTGCATGGCTGCTACCGCTGCGGTGGCCGCCTCGCCGGTCACATTGTAATCCGCCACAAACTTGACTTCCTTGCCAAGCTTCTCGCTCAGCCTCTTTGCCACAGGCGCTAAGGACTCACCCTCGTTGGGGCCGTTCTTTACCTTGCCAAGGTGGGAGCAAAGGATAACCTTGCCGCCGTCGTTGACCAGCTTCTGAATGGTGGGCAGAGCCGCCACAATACGGGTTTCATCGGTAATCTCACCGTTCTTTAACGGTACGTTGAAGTCGCATCTGACCAGCACTCTCTTACCGGCAGCGCTGAAATCATCTACGGATTTCTTATTTAATCCCATGTTTTTATCCTCCATATAAAACAGGTCCGGTCCTGAGACCGGACCTGTTAAGGTCTGTTAAATTACTCGTTTAATTCACAGCCGACTCTTATGCTAACTCGCTGAAGTACTTAATGGTACGGACCATCTGAGAGGTGTAGGAGTTCTCATTGTCATACCAGGAAACAACCTGTACCAGATTGTCAGCGCCTACCATGGTCTGGGTTGCATCGAAGATGGAACCATAGGTGCTGCCTACGATATCGCTGGAAACGATCTCATCCTCGTTGTAGCCGAAGGACTCATTGGAAGCTGCCTTCATAGCCGCGTTGATCTCTTCCTTGGTCACGCTCTTCTCAACGGTAGCTACCAGGATGGTGGTGGAACCGGTGGGAGTAGGAACGCGCTGTGCGGAGCCGATCAGCTTGCCGTTCAGCTCAGGAATAACAAGGCCGATTGCCTTGGCTGCGCCGGTGGAGTTGGGTACGATATTGACTGCGCCCGCGCGGCTTCTTCTCAGGTCACCCTTTCTCTGAGGTCCGTCAAGGATCATCTGGTCGCCGGTGTAAGCGTGAATGGTGCTCATGATACCGGACTTGATGCCGGCCAGATCATTCAGAGCCTTCGCCATGGGAGCCAGGCAGTTGGTGGTGCAGCTGGCTGCGGAAATGATGGTGTCCTCGGGGGTCAGAGTGGTGTGGTTTACATTGTAAACGATGGTGAGAAGGTCATTGCCCGCAGGAGCGGAAATAACAACCTTGCGTGCGCCGGCGTTGATGTGCGCCTGAGCCTTGGCCTTGCTGGTGTAGAAGCCGGAGCACTCCAGCACTACGTCGATCTTTAACTCGCCCCATGGGCAATTGTTGGCATCGGGCTCCTTGTAGATTTTCAGAGTCTTGCCTGCAACCGTGATGGTATCCTCACCTGCGGAAACGGTGTCAGCCAGAGCGTACTTGCCCTGAGAGGAATCATACTTTAACAAATGCGCCAGCATCTTGGGGCTTGTCAAGTCATTGATTGCCACTACTTCATAACCTTCCGCACCAAACATCTGTCTGAATGCGAGACGACCAATACGGCCGAAACCATTAATTGCTACTCTTACTGCCATTTTAGATTTCCTCCTAAAATTATTTTTCAAATGGTGAAACTTTGATAAATTTATATCAGCGTCCTTATTGTACCCGTTTTTCCTATATTTGGCAAGTCCCATGTGTACACTTTTTATTATTTTTGGTGTTAGTCAGTAATTGGGTCGTTAAGCCTTTAAGTCCGTTTTTTGGGA
>JAJPYH010000167.1 GCA_021205045.1 Lachnospiraceae bacterium
GTCGGGGCTAATGTTAAAGATTTTTCGGGACATTTTCAAAAATGCTTGACAGTTCTTTTGAAATGATATTCACTCGATAATCAGATATTGTTCACACATATTTCACTGTTTTTCCATACAATCAGTCCTGTACAATCAGGTGCTCTCCGAAATATCCAGCCACTCAGGTGTTTTATTGTAACCCTCCAGCGTCATCCGGCACATATCATCGGGGGCAGAGACCCTGAAACATCCAGCTGCACAGGCGGTTTTTCGTAAATGTTGTTCTTACATCATCGCCCCATCTGCTGCCATATCCTCATACAAATCTGTCAGCACATCTCCCTTGCACTGGAACTCGCAGGCGTTGAAGGGGATGCCTCCGGCGGCCTGGGGCCAGATGCCCAGGGTGTGATCCACATAATATTTGTCAAAACCGGAGGCTTCGATCTCCTCCATGGACAGGTCCTTGGTCAGCTGATAAACGATGGTGCCGATCATTTCCAGGTGGGCCAGTTCCTCGGTGCCGATGTCCGTTAAAAGGTTTGCCACCTCTCTGTAAGGCGTGGAAAAGCGTTGGCTTAAATACCGCATACTGGCGGAAAGCTCTCCGTCCGGGCCGCCGAACTGGCTGATGATGGCCTGCGCTGTCCGGGCGTCAGTCTGGCAGATTTTGACGGGGAATTCCAATCTTTTTTCATAACTGAACATTATCCGCACACTCCTTCCCAGGCATTGGGTTCTTCGGCCCAGGTGAACACTCTGTCGCCGTGAGACCCCTGCGCCGTGATGGGTCCAAATTTGTCCTCATATTCTCTCACCAGATTCTTTTTGGTGCCCACATAATACTCATAATAGTTGATGGCGTTTTTGTCGTGGGGATGGGTATCCAGGTAAAGCTGCATATCTGTCAGCAGGAAATCCACCATGCCGATGGTATTAAAGGCTTCGCATTTTTTACTGTTATCTGCCATTTTTGCAACACCTCTTTCCTGTAAACGGTTTGTCAAGCTCAGGGAATATGGTACCTGTGCGGTAGGCCTGCTCCAGGTTCTCATAGACTTTGGTGACATGCTGCCAGGGCACGTAGGCCATGGCGATGGGAAAATGCTCAAACTGCTCATCAAAATGATAATCCTGCATATATTCCTCTCATAAATTTACGTTGATTTTAATATATTGTATGTCAGGGTTTTCAGATTGTGCCTCCTGATATCACAAAAATGCCATCAGTGTCCCGCCGTCCCGTCAGGATTCTGATGGCATGTTCCATATTACAGGAGCCGCTTCACGAACCCTGTAATCGGATTTATGGATAGTGTCTCAGGCTTAGGAGCTGTCGCGAAATAATATGTACAGATTGTGCTGGATAATGCGTGAAGCACAGACTCTAAAAACGTAGGCGTAGCGAGCTACGGCGAGGCTTTTAGAGGCTGCGATTCGCGTATTATCCAGTGCAAGATGGGCATATTATTTCGCGACAGTTCCTTAGATCGCCAGCTGCCCGTGCAGCTCCCGATAATCCATATTTTGCTGCTGTTTACAAAAGATCAGAAGATATGCTCAAAGGCCGCCTTAAACCAGGTAATCTGTTCCCCATCGATGGAAACGCAGTCATAGCGGATGGACGAGAACTCCCCGATTCTGTGTTTTGTGCGGTAGTAATCCGCCGCCCGGCAGATTTTCCTCTGCTTGGCACGGTTGACCGCCTCCGCGCCGGAGCCGGAGACCGGACTTTTGCGGGCTTTGACCTCCACGAAGACCAGATCAGCGCCGTCATGGCCGATCACATCGATCTCGCCCGCGGGACAGCGGAAATTCCGCTCTGAAACAACGAAGCCCCGGCCTGTAAGGTACTCACAGGCCAGGGTCTCGTAATAATTGCCTTTTTCTCTATTGTTCATACACTTTTCTTTCCTGAAATCCAGACTGCAGTCTCACATCCGCTCCCTCAGTCCAGAAATCCGAAGCCGGAAAGGGGCCAGAGGCGGAACACCGCCTTGCCGAAGATATCGCTCCTCTTCACCAGACCCACCACCTCATAGCGGCTGTCCAGGCTCTCATTGCGGTTGTCTCCCAGCACAAAATACTCATCCTCCCCCAGGGTAATCTCCTGGCTGGCCAGATTCCTCAGATCCGCCCGGATGGTCTCCTTGCCGTAATCCTCCTCCAGAATCTCTCCGTCTATATAAATATTGCCCTCTTCGTCAATATACACCGTCTCCCCGGGCAGACCGATGATCCGCTTGATAAACTTGGAATTCTGATCGTATTTGGGCGGGAAAATAATGATGTCGAAGCGCTGCGGATCGCTGAATCGGTAAGTCAGCTTATCCGCCCACAGCCGGTCGCCGTCCTGCAGCGTATTCTCCATGCTGACGCCGTCCACAGTGCACAGCGTGCCCACGTAGGTCACCACGAACATGGCCACCACCCAGGCCAGAGCAAGACTGGCGCCAAAGCTTACGATTTCCCGCAGGGCAGACCTGACAAAAGAGGGCTTTTGCAGCTTTTCCTCTCCCGCATCCGCACTGCCTTTTCCTGTTTTCCCGGTATCTGCTTCCGCGGCGTCTTCATTCTCAGCCGCATCTGACTCTGCTTCCCCGATCTCCCAGTACTCTGCTTCCGAGTCCAGCGCGGTGCTCTCTTCCTCCATTTCAGAAAAATGATCTTTATTTGCCATTATTCAGATTCCTCTCCCGGCCATTCCAATGTCATCCTGCCAAGCTTTCCGCTTCTGAAATCCTCGATCAGAAGCTGCGAGGCACGGCTGATATCCGGCTCGTTGCCTTTTTTGATCAGACACTTCCTGCGGGCGATCTCCTCAAGCACTGCGACCGGCTCTTCCATCTCTTCCATTCCCTCTATTCCATAACGTGCCTGTATCAGACTGCCGTATCTGTCCCTGACAAACCGGATAAAGTCATAAGCCAGCTCCTCTGAAATCAGGATATCATCGTTGACAGAGCCGATAAAGGCCAGCATCATGCCCACTGTCTGATCCTCAAATTTGGGCCACAGAACTCCCGGCGTGTCTAAAAGCTCCAGGTTTTTATTCAGCCGGATCCACTGCTTCCCTTTGGTGACGCCGGGCTTATTGCCGGTCTTCGTGCAGGCCTTTCCCGCGAAGGAATTGATAAAGGTGGACTTTCCCACATTGGGAATGCCCGCCACCATGGCCCGCATGGGACGGTTGACAATGCCGCGCTTTTTATTTCTCTCAATTTTGTCCCTGCAGGCTTCCTGCACCAGGCCGTTGATCTTATTGACGCCCTGACCGGATCTGGCGTTGATTTCCAGCACATGATACCCCTTTTGCTGATAAAAATCAATCCAGGCCTGATTGGCTTTGGGATCTGCCAGATCAGCCTTATTTAACAGAATGATCCGGGCCTTGCCTTTTCCCAGTGAATCGATATCCGGATTGCGGCTGCCCAGAGGCACCCTGGCGTCCACCAGCTCGATGATCAGATCGATCCACTGTATATTCTCCTGCATCATCCGCATGGCCTTGGTCATGTGGCCGGGATACCATTGATAGTTCATAAAATTCCCCTCTTAATCATTTACGAAATGCCCGATAAAGCTCCTGCGGTGAATTGGGCAGGGGCCATACTGACGCAGCGCCTCAATATGAGTCTTCGTGCCGTACCCCTTATGGGCGTCAAAGCCGTACTCCGGATACTGTTGATGGTACTCCATCATCAGCCGGTCCCTGGTCACCTTGGCGATAATGCTGGCGGCGCCGATGGACGCGCTTTTGGCATCCCCCTTCACGATAGGCACCTGCCTGATATCCACACCCGGAATGGTGACCGCATCGTTGAGCAGAAGATCAGGCCGCACCGCCAGGCTGTCAATGGCCTGCCGCATAGCCTCGTATGTGGCCTGCAGAATGTTGATCTCATCGATTCGCTCCCAGGAAACGATCCCGACGCCCACAGCCACCGCTTTTGACATGATCTCATCATACAGCATTTCCCGCTTTTTTTCACTAAGTTTTTTGGAGTCGTTGATATATAATATGTCGCAGTCCTTCGGCAGTATGACGGCGGCGGCCACCACCGGCCCGGCCAGGGGGCCTCTTCCCGCCTCGTCAATGCCGCAAATGGCGCTGTATGCGCCATATTCTCTCTCATAGGAAAATAACTGCCGCATCCGCTCCTGTTCCTTTTCCAGTGCCAGTGCTTTTCTGGCTTCCCGTTCCTGCTTCTTTGACAGGATCGGCTTTCCATTAGCTTCCTGCTCTTCTGCTTTCAACGCAACCGGCTCTCTCCCGGCTTCATCTTCATTAATACTCATCACTACAACGGCTTCATCTTGCTGCCGCCGTAAGGCAGCGCCAGCCATACCCTTCCTGAAATCTGAGACTTTTCTACGACACCCACGGAACTGACGCGGCTGTCCTCGCTGTTATTGCGGTTGTCGCCCAGCACCACATATTCATTCTCGCCCAGGGTGACCTCAGTCGCCAGAAGCCCGGCGTCGGCCATCTTTTCATAATCTCCCTGCTCCTGCTCGCCGTTGATATAGAGATATCCGTCTATGATCTGCACCGTATCCCCGGGCACGGCCACAATTCTCTTAATATATGTATGGGTACCGCCGGCCTTAAACACCACCACATCGCCCCGGCCCGGTGAAAACAGCAGATAAGCCGTCCGGTTCACCAGCACCTTCTGTCCGTGAACCAGGCTGCTCTCCATGGAAACTCCCACGTTTGTGACCGTATAGCCAAGGGCAGCCGTCAGCGTAAACCCCCAGCAGAGCGGCGATAAGACAGCCCAGAAGACAGACTCCTATTCTGTGAATCACCTGGCTGGTCAGCCTCTTTTTTTTTGCGAAAAGAAAGTTCCTTTGTCATAAGTGCTCCTGTGCGCCGGTCTTTCGGCGTTTTCGCTGAAGTAAACGATATAAAGTCCAAACGAAAGAATAAGGGCAGCCAGAACCCGGCTACCCTCACTCCCCAGAACTTATCTCATCAATTCCTTAACCTTTGCGCTCTTGCCGACACGCTTTCTCAGATAATTCAGCTTGGCGCGTCTTACCTTACCTTTTCTCACCACTTCGATCTTCTCTACATTGGGGCTGTGTAAAGGCCAGGTCTTCTCCACGCCGACTCCGTTGGAAGTCTTTCTCACGGTAAATGTCTCTCTGCAGCCACCATTCTGTCTCTTGAGTACTGTGCCCTCAAAAATCTGGATACGCTCACGGTTTCCCTCTTTAATCTTGCCGTATACTCTCACGGTGTCACCGACGGAAAAATCATCTACATCAGACTTCATCTGCTCGGCTTCGATGTTCTTGATAATGTCGTTCATTGTGCTTCCTCCTTAATATTTTGATGTTCTTAAAGCATTTCCGCCACAGAGGACCATCTCAATTTTCACAACCATTAAAATTTACCATATCCCGCTGTGCTTGTCAAGCCGGGAATTCAAATTATCACTGACCT
>JAJPYH010000207.1 GCA_021205045.1 Lachnospiraceae bacterium
AAAAAACGGACTTAAAGGCTTAACGACCCAATTACTGACTAACACCAAAATATATAAACTGTAATGATTGCTTTATGCTATCTTCCGGTTCCCTCCGCCGCCCTCCCCGCATATATTAAATAAATCCCGCACCATGAGGATACGATATGCCACCAGAAACAACCACCGGACGACTGCTCGTCAATGTCCGCATCGAGAGAGGCTATCTCCCCGTTCCCAACGCAAGAGTTGTCATCCAGCCCACGGACGGCTCCATGGAGCCGCTGACCTTCTATACGGATTCCTCCGGGCAGACGCCGGAAATTGAGCTTCCCACGCCGCCCCTTGCTTACTCCGAGTCGCCGGATGAGCCTCTGCCTTATTCGGAGTACATCATCACCACCGACGCCGAGGGATACGGCACTTCCATCGTGGAGGGCACGGAAATTTTGCCTGGGGAGCTGTCCATACAGGCAGTGCAGATGTACCCGCTGGCGGCTGGGCAGGAGCAGGCAAATCAGTCCGCCGATTCCGCCACCAGCCCGGACCAGTCCCGCACGACCTCCGGCTCCGCCGCCCCTGACCGCACGCCTCAGTCTGCCGACGCTTCAGCTGCTGATCCCGCCGACAACTCAAGCCAGACCCGTTCAACCGCCGATTTCGCAGCCAGCTCTGAGCGTGCACGTTCAACTGTCGACTCCGTCATCATCATCCCCGCCCACACCCTCTACGGCGATTACCCGGCCAAAATTCCGGAGGCCGAGGTCAAGCCGGTGCCGGAGAGCGGCGAGATTGTGCTGTCCCGGGTGGTCATTCCGGAATACATCGTCGTTCACGACGGGTTGCCCACGGACTCCTCCGCCCCAGATTACTGGGTGCGCTACACAGATTACATCAAAAATGTGGCCTCCAGCGAAATTTACGCCACCTGGGAGGACTCCACGATTCTGGCCAATATTCTGGTCATTATGTCTTTTACCTTAAACCGGGGCTACACGGAGTATTACCGCAGCCGGGGGTATGATTTCACCATCACCTCCTCCACCGCCTACGACCAGAAATTTGTCTATGGCCGGAATATCTATGAAAATATTTCCTATCTGGTGGATCAGGTCTTCAATAATTACCTGGCCCGGCCCGGGGTGACGCAGCCTATTTTCACCTCCTACTGCGACGGTCAGAGAGTCACCTGCAACGGCTTAAGCCAGTGGGGCAGCAAATATCTGGGGGACGAGGGCTACAGCGCCATTGAAATTATCCGCTATTATTACGGCTCCGATATGTATATTGCCACCGCCGAGCAGATTTCCGGAGTGCCGTCCTCCTGGCCGGGATATGACCTGACCATCGGCTCCACCGGCGATAAAGTGCGCCAGCTCCAGCAGCAGCTCAATCGAATCGCCCGGAATTATCCGGCTATCCCAACGCTGAATGCGGATGGAATCTACGGTTCCCTGACCGCGGAGAGTGTGCGCGCCTTCCAGAAAATATTCAGCCTTCCCCAGACCGGCGTCACGGACTTTCCCACCTGGTATGCCGTCAGCCGTATTTATGTGGCGGTAAGCAGGATCAGCGAGCCGGGAGCGTACTGAGAAAAACCCCTCCGGGCGCACCTGCTGCGATCCTCCCGGAGGGGTTTTTACCTTATCTTATAATGTTACTCCGCCCTACTGCGTCACCTGATTGCCCGTATACAGCTGGTAGTACTTGCCCTTCTGCGCAATCAGCTCATCGTGGTTGCCGCGCTCGATGATGCGGCCCATCTCCAGCACCATGATGCAGTCCGCGTTCTTGATGGTGGACAGTCTGTGGGCGATGACGAAGGTGGTCCGACCGGCCATAAGATGGTCCATGCCCTCCTGCACCAGACGCTCGGTTCTGGTATCGATGGAGGAGGTCGCCTCATCCAGGATCAGCGCCGGCGGGTTGGCCACGGCGGCTCTTGCAATGGCAAGGAGCTGTCTCTGGCCCTGAGAGAGGTTGCTGCCGTCGCCGGTCAGCATGGTATTGTAGCCGTCCGGCAGTCTGTCGATGAAGAAGTCCGCCCTGGCCAGCTTTGCGGCCTCAATGCACTCCGCATCGGTGGCGTCCAGCTTGCCGTAACGGATGTTGTCCATGACGGTGCCGGTAAACAGGTGGGTATCCTGCAGCACCATGCCTAAGGAACGACGCAGGTCTCCCTTCTTAATTTTATTGATATTGATGCCGTCGTAGCGGATCTTGCCGTCCTGAATATCGTAGAAACGATTGATCAGGTTGGTGATGGTGGTCTTGCCGGCGCCGGTGGAGCCGACGAAAGCGATCTTCTGCCCCGGCTGGGCATACAGCTCAATATCGTGGAGCACCATCTTGTCATCCGTATAGCCGAAGTCCACATGATCCATCACCAGGTCACCCTGCAGAAGCTGGTAAGTGGTGGTATCGGTATCCTTGTGATAATGCTTCCAGGCCCAGACGCCGGTGTGCTCTCTGACCTCGATGACCTTGCCCATATTGTTCACACGGGCGTTGCACAGGCCCACATAACCGTCGTCCTTTTCCGGCTCCGCGTCCAGCAGATTGAAAATACGCTCCGCACCGGCCATGGCCATGATGATGGAGTTCATCTGCATGGACACCTGGTTAATAGGCTGGCCCAGACTCTTCACCAGCTGCAGGAAGGTCACCAGAGTACCCAGGGTGACACCTGCGACGCCGCCTCCTACAATCACCAGAGTCCCGCCGATGGCGGCGCACAGCACATAGCTTAAATTGGACAGCTGGGCGTTCACAGGTCCCAGCATGTTGGAGAATGCGTTGGCCTTGGTGGCATTGACTCTAAGCTCTTCATTGAGCTCATCAAATTTCTCAATGGCCTTTTCCTCGTGGCAGAAGACCTTCACCACCTTCTGACCGGTCATCATCTCCTCGATATAGCCGTTCAGCACGCCCAGCGCCTTCTGCTGGCGGGCAAAATACAGGCCGCTTCGCTTGGTCAGCGCCCTTACCGCACCGACCATGACAAACACCATCACCAGAGCCACGCCGGTCAGCGGCAGACTCAGCACAATCATACTCACCAGGGTTCCCACAATGGTCACACCGCTGTTTAAAATCTGCGGCAGCGCCTGGCTGATCAGCTGTCTCAGAGTATCGATATCGTTGGTATATACCGACATGATATCGCCGTGAGAATGAGTGTCAAAATATTTGATGGGCAGGCTCTCCATGTTATTGAACAGCTTGATACGCATATTCCGGAGAGTGCCCTGCGTCACATAGATCATCAGGCGGTTGTAAATAAAGTTGCTGGCCGCACCCAGCAGGTACACAAAGGCCACGCTGATCAGCGCTGACAAAAGACCGCTGAAATCCGGATTGTCCGCTGCCAGCAGAGGCGTAATATAATCATCAATCAATGACCGGATAAACAGTGTTCCTCTCAGGCTCGCCAGGGCGGAAATCAGAATACAGACCACCACTACGATCAGATGAACCTTATACTCTTCCAGAAGCACCTGAAAAATTCTGGTCAGGAGTTCTGTCATGCTTTTTTCCGTTTTGGGTTTTGCTCCTATCTGTCTCGGCATACTCAGTCACCTCCCACTTCATCAAAGTCACCGCTGCCCTGGGTCTGGGACTCGTAGATGCTTCTGTAGATCTCGTTGCTCTTCATCAGTTCCTCGTGGGTGCCAAAGCCGTCCACATGACCGTCCTCCAGCACAATGATCTTATCCGCGTCCTCAATACTGGACACTCTCTGGGAAATAATGAATTTGGTAGTATTGGGGATCTGCTCCCGGAAGGCTTTCCGAATCCTGGCGTCGGTGGCGGTATCCACGGCGCTGGTGGAGTCGTCCAGGATCAGAACCTTGGGCTTCTTTAACAATGCCCTGGCGATACACAGACGCTGGCGCTGTCCGCCGGATACGTTGGTGCCGCCCTGCTCGATGTAGCTGTTGTAGCCGTCGGGCATTCTCTGAATGAAATCATCCGCACAGGCCATCTTACAGGCCTCGATGCATTCCTCCTCGGTGGCGTTCTCATTGCCCCAGCGGAGGTTCTCCAGGATGGTGCCGGAGAAAAGCTGATTGTTCTGTAAAACCACGGAAACCTCATTTCGCAAAGTCTCCAGATCATAGTCGCGGACATTGTGGCCGCCCACCATGACCTTGCCCTGGGTCACATCATACAGACGGCTGATCAGATTGACCAGGCTGGTCTTGCCGGTACCGGTGCCGCCCATGATGCCAATGGTCTCCCCAGCCTTCACATGGACGTCAATATCGAACAGCACATCCTTGCGGGCTGTCTTATGATAGGAAAAATAAACGTGAGAAAAGTCCACGCTTCCGTCCGGCACCTCGAAGATGGGGTGTCTGGGATTGACCAGGTCCGGCTCCTCATTTAAAACCTCCGCGATACGCTTGGCGCTGGCGATAGCCATGGAAAGCATCACAAAAATCATGGAGAGCATCATCAGACTCATCAGCACGCTCATGCAGTACTGCAGCAGACTGGACAGATTACCTGTAGTCATATTGCCTGCTACAATCATGTGGGCGGAAATCCAGGAAAGGATCAGCATGGTAGCATAGACGGTGATCATCATGGCCGGGCTGTTGTAGGCGATGATCTTCTCCGCCTTGACGAACATATTATAGATGTTCTCCGCCGCGGACTTGAACTTTTTCTTTTCATAGTCCTCGCGGACGAAAGCCTTCACCACCCGGATGCCGATGACGTTTTCCTGGACACTGGCGTTTAAGTCGTCGTATTTATTGAACGTCTCGTCAAAATACTTCATGGCAGTCATGGAGAGCACTACCAGAAGGGTGCCCAGCACCACGGTCGCCACCAGGAAAGCGCTGGCCACCGCCGGATTGATCATGAACGAGAGCACCAGGGCGCAGACCAGTGTGATGGGAGCGCGCAGACACATGCGCAGCAGCATCTGGTAAGCGTTCTGAATGTTGGTCACGTCCGTGGTCAGTCTGGTGACCAGGCCGGCGGTGGAAAATTTGTCAATATTGGAAAATGAAAAGGTCTGGATCCGGCGGTACATTCCATCTCTTAGGTTCTTGCCAAAGCCCATGGAGGCCTGTGCGCCGAAATGCGCCGCCCCCACGCCGCAGCCAAGGCTTCCCACAGCCATCAAAAGCATCAGGCCACCGTACATGAAAACCTTTGTCAGGTTTCCCGCTTCGATGCCCTGATCAATGATCGCTGCAGTTACCAGAGGAAGAGATGTCTCCAGAGCCACCTCGCCGATGGTACATAAAGCGGTGATGATGGATACATTTCTGTATTGCTTTATGTACTTCGCAAGCGTTTTAAGCATATAATTTCCTCCCTGCATATTTATATTCTGGGATTATTCTAAGGGATATTTCTGACGAAATCAATAGTGGCTTTATGAAATTTTTAGGTGTTAGTCCGGATTTGGGTCGGTGGCCTAATATCTGGCTTTCAGA
>JAJPYH010000080.1 GCA_021205045.1 Lachnospiraceae bacterium
GCACTTTCAGCCTGCACAAGAGCACCTTGAAAACTGAATATATTGTTGTAAAAGAATGACATTCCCTGCCATTTCTGGTATAATAGAAACCACTGAATTCACGGAGGTTCTATCATGTCTTTTGTGGCAAATGATGCTGGTTCCGAGCAGCTATCTCTCTTCGACTCCTTCAATACCCTGACTGCCAGGGAAAAAAGGTTTTTGGACAAATCCTGGGCGAAATATTTTTCGGAAAAAATCTTCCCTAAAATCGATGAAAAGCCGTATGCCGTCCTTTATAGCAAGAAGGATTCGCGGCCAAACACGCCGGTCAACATTCAGATTGGTGCCTTGCTCATCAAAGAGTTTACCAATCTTTCGGATGATGAACTTCTGACTGCCCTGATGTTTGACATCCGGTTCCAGTACGCACTGCATACCACTTCTTATACAGAGCAGCCGCTGAACGACCGTACCCTCGGAAGATTCCGCGAGCGATGCGCCACCTATGAAAAAGAAACTGGGATCGATCTCCTTCAGACAACCATAAGCTCTCTGTCCAACGAAATGGCTGAGATGATGAAGCTGGACTTTTCCTTAAAAAGAATGGACAGTCTGATGGTTGCTTCTAATATCAAGCGCATGAGCCGTATGGAACTTCTTTACACCTGTGTCGCAAATCTCGCGCGTGAGGTTCTGAAAAAGGAAGAAAAACTTCCGGAGAGTCTGATCCATTATACGGAAAAAGATGACCGGAACCGTGTGATCTACCATAACAAGAGCGATGAGACTGCGGATAAAATCAAGACCATCCTGGCTGATGCCAAAACGCTGAAAGAGCTCTGCGGCACGGATTACGATGAATCCAGCAATTACCAGCTTCTGCTTCGTGTGATCAAAGAGCAGACTGTAGAAGAAGAAGACGGAACCTTACGCCTCCGTACAAAAGAAGACGGCGGCATGGATTCCGGAATTCTCCAGAATCCGGCAGACCCTGAGGCAACCTTCCGTGAAAAAGCCGGGAAGCAAAACCGCGGATACGTGGCAAACGTGACGGAAGTCTCGGGAGAAAACGGAAGCATCGTAACGGATTATCAGTACGAGCAGAACACCTACAGTGACAGCCAGTTCTTAAAGGATACGATTGAAGGCATGGGAAAGCAGGAAGAAACCGTAACGATTGTAACGGATGGAGCCTATCCCAGCGACGAGGCCAGAAAAATGGCCGAGGAAAACAACATTCATCTGGAAGCAACGAACCTCACCGGCAGGAAAGCCGAAGTTATTCTGGCCGATTTTGAATTTAACGAAGCAGGAACCCGGGTTACAAAATGCCCTGGCGGCTACGCGCCGAAAAGCTGCAGTTCCAGCAACGGCCAGTGTATCGTGTCTTTTCATAGAAGTCAGTGTGAAAACTGCCCGCATTTTAAAGAGTGCCA
Source organism: Lachnospiraceae bacterium (assembly GCA_021205045.1). GTDB lineage: Bacteria > Bacillota > Clostridia > Lachnospirales > Lachnospiraceae > RGIG6307. The sequence goes on from JAJPYH010000080.1 coordinate 1,419, forward strand.
TCCGAAGGTAAATAAGCGCACCTGTCGGAAAACAGTGAGTCTGAAATCAAAGGAACGAGCCACTCAGCAGAGGTACCGCAGCAGCGAAGAGTTCAAAAAGATTTCCTCCTTTCGTAACGGGGTAGAAACGATACCGTCCATCCTGAGAAGGAAATATCATATTGACACTATGCCGGTGCGCGGAAAGCTGCGAATGAAGTTCTTCTTCGGTTGTAAGATTGGGGCTCTGAACTTCAAGAAGTTCTGCAAGTATATGCAGGGCTTAGATAACTGCGCCCAAAATGCGGCAATTGCATGAAAAATCCAGATAAGATAGTCTGCATTCCTATCGGTGAAAACCCGAAAAACCGGGTTTTTAGAAAAAGTACAACAATATATTCAGTTTTCAAGGTTCAATATGGTAACAAGGGGAAGTTCAACTTACCCTTTTGTCGCTCAAATCATGTGATTGTTTTGTTGACAAAAGCATTCATGGAGAGGTAAAATAAAAACCAATTAACCAGGTGGCGGGCATGATCAGGGTCTCCCGGCATCTGAGGAAGGAGGAACGAATGAATAAAATGAAAAGATTTATTGCGGCTTTGTTGGCAGGGAGCCTGGTGTTTGGCTCAGTGAACTGCGGGGTTCTTGCAGCCGGTGGAGTGGAAACGGGTTCTGTGTCAGAGGGGGGGGGGAAAGCGCTGAACATGAGGATGTAGTTGACGTGCCTGACGCAGATACCAATGAGATTGTGACTGAAAGTGAGTCCTTTGAGGAAACTGCGGATGTGCTTCTGACAGACACGGAAACGGATGACTATTCCTATGGTTTCACCGTTAACAGCTGGAGCTCAAGCTCTATATTTAAGAAGATTACCCAGTACAGCAGGAATGAGGACGGTACCAACACCTTCACGGCAGAGTTCCTGACAACTGCAGATGAAGCATGGATTGATGAGAATATCACCTTCACAGTGGAAAACGTTATGCCTCCGGCTTACACCAATATGTTTGAGACCATGGGGGTGGACGTTTCTACGCTGGATTATACTGTGTCTTCCGTTACGTCTTCTAAGATAAAGCAATATGCTTACTATGGATTTGGTGTAATAGAACCCTTTACCGAAGATGGCCCGGGCGATACTACTCAGGTGGCTGTAAGCGGGAAAACATTTACGATCACCTCAGGCATGGGTGTTCGCGCAGTGAAGGTCTCTGCTATTATGGACGGAGAGGTGGTCGACTGCATTTATCTTGGCACAAGCGGATACAGTGTTTCTACTCCTCATACAGAGTCAGAACTGGATGCGGAGCTTTACCGACAGGTGAGAATCCGAATTGAGAATCAACTCTGGACAGATGATATGACAAACCTGCAGAAGCTGAATGCTCTGGCTGATTACATCAAGAGTTCCACACGTTATCCTAATACTGCTGCTACCAGCAGTAACTATGAGGTAAACGCTCAGTTTGTGGCTGATTTTTCTGTGGATAACGGATTTTATCTGTATTACAATATGTTCTCGGATTCCAATATATCCTATGCCATGGCTCTCCAGGGCGGCATTGTGACCTGCTACGCGGCCAATATTCTCTACGATGCCGCGATAGAGGAGCTTGGCCTGACAGATATTTACACAAGCGATGGCACGGTCCTGGATCAGGAGGGTGTATATCTTGGAGCAGGCTCTTTGAGCAGCAACCCAACCAATTCATCTCATGTGTCGTTGATTTATTATGATGCGGATGGAAATAAATATTACATTGACGCCCAGGGGAAGACTGCGGCGGGGGATTATTCTGCCAATATCCTGCCTCTGACGGAAACGACAGAGGAGATAAAGCCGGTCATTACTTCTCAGCCGGAGAGCGTAGTTGTGGCGAATGCGGGTGATAAGGCAACACTGACGGTGGAAGCGGAGGGAGAGGACTTATGCTATAGGTGGTATTATAAGAAACCAGGCTGCAGCAGCTTAAAAGCTACTGGAGTATATACTGCCAATGTTACTGTGTCAGTGACTGAAGCACGGAATGGCCGAGAGATGTATTGCGTGATTTCAGATGCCAACGGAAACAGTGTAATCACAGATACAGTAACAGTGAGCATTAAATCAGTGGAAAGCACAATTACAATTATTTCACAGCCAGAGAGTGTAATAGTGACGAATGAGGGAGATAAGGCAACGCTAACAGTGGAAGCGCAGGGAGAGGATCTATGCTATAGTTGGTATTATAAGAATCCAGGCGGCAGCACCTTTAAAGCTACAGGGACAACCACAGCAAGTGTAACTGTGGCAGTGACTACAGCCAGAGATGGTCGTGAAATGTACTGTGTAATTACAGATGCCAACGGAAGTAGTGTAACCACAGATACTGTGACACTGAGCATTGGAACGGCAGAAAGTACAATTACAATTATCACGCAGCCAGAAAGTGTGACAGTGGCGAATGCGGGAGACAAGGCGACGCTGACGGTAGAAGCTGAGGGAGACGACTTAAGCTACTGCTGGTATTATAAAAATCCGGGCAGCAGTATTTTTAAGGAGTCTGGCATTTATACCAGCAGCGTAACTGTATCGGTAACTACAGCTCGTGATGGCCGGGAGATGTATTGTTTGATTACAGACATGAATGGAAACAGCGTGGTCACAAATACAGTGACACTGGGTATCAATTAATATAGTTGATTTCTTAAATATATTCTGCTACATTATAGCTGACATCCTGATCAATCCACAAATAAATGACATTGATTGATCAGGATGGCTAATGTATCAGATATGTGAAGCAGGGCGATAATAAGGTGAAAAAGTACAAGAAGGGCTATACACAGGGCGTATACGACATGTTTCATATTGGGCATTTGAATCTCCTGAACCATGCCAAAGAATATTGTGATTACCTTGTAGTAGGCGTTAATTCAGATGCACTGGTCGAGAGTTATAAGCACAAGAAACCTGTTATTCATGAGAATGAACGTAAATCCATAGTAGAAAATATAAAAGCTGTGGATGAAGCTGTGATTGTAGAGACGCTGGATAAGATTGAACAGCTGAATAACTTTGGCTATGATGTGATTTTTATAGGGGACGACTGGAAAGGAAACGCAAGGTGGGAGGAAACGAAAAGGCAGCTTGGAGATAGAGGGGTTGACTTGATTTTCCTTCCCTATACGCATGGTGTTTCATCTACTATCTTAAGGAAAGAGGAGGGCGAAAAGATCGGTGATTCATGACGGAGGAAAAGATTGAACTCAGAGACATTCAGGCTGCAGCTATTAAAATTTTGATTGCATTTGTGGATGTGTGCCAAAAAAATGGTCTTAATTATTATATATCAGGAGGAACCTATTTGGGGGCGGTTCGCCATAAGGGTTTTATCCCCTGGGATGATGATGTCGATGTTGCAATGCCTAGAAAAGATTATAATGTATTTTTGGAAATAGCCAACCGGCAGCTTCCGGACAATCTGAGACTTGTTCATTACAGTAATAAGGAAGATATAATTCATTATCCTGCCAAAATTGAGGATGACCGTTATCAATTGATAGATCATACTGCATCTATCCCAAGGCAGGTAAATTTATGGATAGATATATTTCCGTTGGATGGACTTCCTGATAATAGAGTTTTAGATAAAATTCACCGTTTCAGACTGCTTGCCCTGCGCGCTTTATTTAAATACTCTCTGTTTGACAGGATTGTCAGACAGGATAATACTGACAGACCGTGGTATGAGAATATCATGATCCGTATTGGAAAAAAAGTAAAGTTCACAAAAGTTTTGAAACCTTATAAGCGCATGGAGGCTCTGGATAGAGCCCTCTCAAAATATGATTTTTATGAGAGCCGTTTTGTGATGAATTTTATGGGATCTTATAAATGGTGTTAGTCAGTAATTGGGTCGTTAAGCCTTTAAGTCCGTTTTTTGGGACA
>JAJPYH010000006.1 GCA_021205045.1 Lachnospiraceae bacterium
GCAGGCTGGTTTACTGCTGATCTGATCGAACGACCCTTTTGCTGACTAACACCAAATATTTATATGGAGGAATAAAAAAATGAAATCTTTTGAGTACACCATCAAGGACGAGATTGGTATCCACGCAAGACCGGCAGGTCTGTTGAATAAGGAGGCGAAGAAGTACAGTTCTGCAGTGACCATTACCCGTGCTGACAATGGCAAGACCGCGGATGTGAAGAAACTGATGATGCTTCTGGCGCTTGGCGTAAAGTGCAATGATACCATCACCGTTTCTGCCGAGGGTGAGGACGAAGAGGCGGCTGCCGCTGGTCTGGAAGAGTTCTTCAAGGCAAATCTGTAAATGGAAAGAAGGTATTTTCCATGGAAAAAGTAACTGGTCAGAAAATTTTAAACGGCATTGCCATCGGCAAAATCCTTTATTATGTAAAGGCACAGGGCAATGCGGAGAAGAGGACCATCAGCGATACGGAAGCTGAGGTCGCTCGTTTTGAGGCTGCCAAGGAGACCGCTCAGGAGCAGCTTCAGGTGATTTATGAGAAAGCTCTGGCAGAGCAGGGAGAGGAAACGGCTCAGTTGTTTGAGGTTCACTCCATGCTGCTGGACGATGATGATTATAAGGATGCGATTCTTTCCAAGATCAATGATGATAAGATGAATGCGGAGTATGCGGTTGCGGCCACCGGTGAGGAATTTGCCGAGATGTTTGCCAGCATGGAGGATGAGTATTTCCAGGCAAGAAGCGCGGATATCAAAGATATTTCCACCCGGGTGGTGAATGTACTCTCCGGAGTGCAGGATATGAGCGATCTGGCGGAGCCCTGCATTCTGGTGGCAGTGGATCTGGCTCCCAGTGAGACTGTGCAGATGGATACCTCCAAGCTGCTGGCCTTTGTCACAAAGGAAGGCTCCACCAGCTCTCACACCGCGATCCTGGCCCGCAATATGGGCATTCCGGCATTGATTAAGACTCCTATTGATGAGAGCTGGAACGGAAAGCTGGGTATTGTGGACGGTGCCACCCAGACGCTGATTATTGATCCCGATGAGGCGACTCTTGCGGAGTATCAGGAAAAGCAGGCAAAGGAGCAGGCCGAGAAGGCGTTGCTGCAGGAACTGAAGGGCAAGGAGACGGTCACCAAGGCCGGCAGACATGTGAAGCTGTTCGCCAATATCGGCAGTGTGGCCGATATGGAAGTGGCCAAGAAGAACGACGCTGAAGGCATTGGCTTATTCAGAAGCGAGTTCCTCTACCTTAATTCCAGTGATTTCCCCACAGAGGAAGAGCAGTTTAGGGCATATAAGGCTGTTGCCGAGGGCATGGAAGGCAAGCAGGTGGTGATCCGGACCCTGGATCTGGGCGCGGACAAGCAGGTGGATTATTTCAACCTGGGCAATGAGGCAAACCCGGCCCTGGGTTACAGAGCCATTCGTATCTGCTTAGAGCAGCCGGAAATCTTCAAGACGCAGCTTCGCGCGCTGTTAAGAGCCAGCGCCTACGGCAATATCGCTATTATGTATCCCATGATCACCTCCGTGGAGGAAGTGCGGGATATCAAGGAAATTGTGGCTGAGGTCATGGCTGAGCTGGATGCTGAGGGCATCGCTTACAATAAAGATATCAAGCAGGGCATCATGATTGAGACCCCTGCCTCTGTGCTGATCAGCGATCTGCTGGCAAAGGAAGTGGATTTCTTCAGTATGGGTACCAACGATCTGACCCAGTATACTCTGGCAGTGGATCGTCAGAATAATAAGCTGGATCGCTTCTATAAACCTCATCATGAGGCCATTAAGAGGGCTATCAAAATGGTCTGTGACAACGCTCACGCGGCTGGAATCTGGGCTGGAATCTGCGGCGAGCTGGGCGCGGACCCGGAGATGAATGAATTCTTCCTCTCCTGCGGCGTGGACGAGCTGTCCGTAGCCAGCGGTATGATTTTGCCGCTGCGCAAGAAGATCAGGGAGTCTGAGATCGGGTGAGAAGCATCATCAATTGAATGACAGATATAGGAATGGGCTTTGGCGTATAGTCAAAGCCCATGAATGATTCAGAAGGCAGAAATGAACGCGGAGCGTATATCGGCGCTAAACCGTCCAGCCTCCATCCAGCGTAATGATCTGTCCGGTCAGATATTCCGGCGCGGATACAAACTGCAGACACAAAGCAGCTACTTCCTCGGGTCTGCCAATTCGGTCGGCGGGAATCTCTGCAACCAGTGATTGAATTTCACTCTCTGATAGATGCGCATTCATGGAGGTATCGATCAGGCCGCAGGCGATGGCGTTAATCTGTACATTGCCTGCGGCTGTTTCTTTGGCCAGGGCTTTTGTCAGGGCGTTCACTGCTCCCTTGGAAGCGGAGTAAGCTGCCTCCATGCTGGCGCCGTGTTCTCCCCAGACAGAAGAAATATTGATAATTCGTCCGCTGCCGCGGCTGAGCATCCCGGGCAGCAGATATTTACAGCTCAAAAAGACGCTGGTAAGGTTGGTATCTATCACCCGATGCCAGTCTGCAAGCTCCATATCCTGCAAAAGTCCGACATAGGAAATTCCCGCGTTATTGACCAGCACATCCATGACGGGCAATTCTTTTAAAAAAGCTTCATACATTGCAGCATCTGACACATCCACCGCAAAGCATGCGGCATCTGTGCCGAATTCCTGACGCCAGCTTTCCGCGGCGCTTTCCAGGGCCTTTAAATTTTCCCTGCATATCAGATACAGTTCCCAGCCTTCTCTGGCAAAGGCTTTGGCTATGGCCCGCCCGATACCGCGGGAGGCGCCGGTGATACAGATCTTTCTGGACATAATGGTTTTCTCCGGAGAATGGATTGTGTGAGAGTAACATTGTTTTTATTATAACAGTGTTCCGGCGTTTCGGCAACCAGGGAATATCCCGGAGGCGCTGAGAAAAATGAACGACAAAAGGCGATGACGTATACTATCATAAAAAAGCGAAAAGGATTTGCTTGTAACGCGGGTTTGGTGTAAAGTGAATTTGTAGCTGTGACAGAAAAAAAGAACAGGACTGGGAAATCATGGAGCAGGAAAAACGAGAATTACATCTCCGGAACATCATTTTATATTATTGTGTCCAAAATGATAGTGTGGCAGTCACAGGATGGGATGGCGGGGGCAGTATCCTGAGCGTTCCTGAGAGGATAGAGGGATTGCCGGTGATCTCTGTCAGAAGAAAGGCATTTTTGAGAGCCAATATTCTGGAACGAGTGACTTTGCCTGCAACGGTGACCCGTATTGAGGATTATGCCTTTGCCCAATGCGGACGTTTAAAAGAAATGAAGGCGCCCGGAAATGTTTCACTGGGAGCGGGAGCTTTTAAGGGATACAAATCCATGGAGCGGCTGGCGTTGGGGGACATTCTGCCGGACGCGCAGGTTCTTCTGGCAGCTCTGTGCTGCCATATGAAGGCGGATTATCTGCTGAATGATATGGAAAGAGGAAGCGAAAAATGGTTTGCGCGCTGGAATCAGAGACTGGGTTCCTTTCTCGTGGAAAATGACGAGGAGAGCTACCATGATCTGGCGTTCTGCGGCGAGGAGGACATTGGAATCCGGATGCAGGATCAGATTATGGATGAAAGAAAACAAAAAGCATATCTCTGTTTTCTGAGGCTGATGCATCCGGCTTATCTTGACGGGGTCGGGAGAAAAGCCTGTACAGATTATCTTTTAAATCATACGAAAGGATGCGCGTCTGAGGAGGCCTGGCAGGTGCTGAGGGAGCAGTTTGCCGACCAGATGGCCTGTTATCGGCTTTTTGCCGAAATCGGCGGGATTCATGAAGCATATCTGGACGATATGATAGCGGATCTTGATGATGCTCATGCAGAGGCAAAGGCTTTTCTCATCAGATACAGAGAAGAAAATGCTCAGGATCATGATATTTTCTCCAGGTTTGAACTTTAGGGCACGGGATCCCTGAAAGATATTCCGGAATTGAATTGTGACAGGAGGACAATACAAAATGAAAGATTTAATTATTATCGGAGCGGGACCGGCGGGCTTTTCCGCGGCAGTCTATGGCCTGCGGGCAGGTATGGATCTGGAAATACTGGAAGCCAATGCCATGGGAGGCGGACAGGTACTCAATACCTATGAGGTTGACAATTACCTTGGAATGCCCCATTCCAATGGTTTCGATATGGGAATGGCCTTTCAGAATCATGTGGCGGATATGGGAAAGGAACCGATTTCCTGTGATGTAACTGAAATCAGAAGGACAGAGAGCGGCTTTTGGATTTCCGCCGATCAGGGATCGATGGAGAGCAGGACCCTGATCTTAGCCTGCGGCGCCGCCAATCGAAAGCTGGCTGTGCCGGGCGAGGAAGCACTCAGAGGAAAGGGCGTCTCCTACTGTGCTACCTGCGACGGAGCGTTTTACCGGGGGCAGACAGTGGCCGTGGTGGGCGGCAGCTATACGGCGGTGGAGGACGCTATTTATCTGGCTGGTCTTTGTAAGAAGGTGTATTTGATTCACAGACGCGACAGTCTTCGTGCCGGCGCTATACTGGAGAGCCGCCTGAGGGCGCTTGACAATGTGGAGATTCTCTGGAACACTCTGCCGGCGGAGATTCTGGGAAAGGATGAGGTAGAGCAATTCCACGTCAGAAATAAATGGAGCAATGAGGAGTACGTTCTGGATGTCCGGGGCGTGTTTGTGGCGGTGGGTACAGTGCCCAATACACAGCTGGTACGGGGACTGGCCAGACTGGATGAGCAGGGCTATGTGATTGCCGGGGAGGATTGCGCCACATCGGTGCCGGGCCTGTTCGCGGCCGGAGACCTTCGGACGAAGAAACTGCGCCAGATCATTACCGCGGTAGCTGATGGAGCCAATGCCGCTACTGCGGCATGGGAATACCTGCAGAGCTGATGACACGGATAAAATAAAGGGACTGCCGCTGCGGGCGGGGTCCGGAGATTTTGAAATTGTACAGAATTATCAGACAATTTAGAAAATAGTTTTTCTGTCGAAAATGTAAGAAAGTTCTTGACAAATGAAAAATTAGCAAAAATTACAAATTATTTTGCAGGAAAAATGTCAAAAGATGAATTTTGGAAAAGGAACCATCGACGGGAAATAAGGAAAAGCGAAGAGTTGTCCACAAGAAAAAGTTCCTGATTTTTCAGATTTTTCAAGTTATACACAGAGTTATCCACTTTATCCACATTTCACGGCGCGGGATTTGTCTGTTCTTGCATTTTTTTGCCAGAGAACAATCGTTTTGTCAAAAATGAACATAAAATAAAAAAACATGTAAAATCTGTGAAAACTACCCGAAATAAAGT
>JAJPYH010000169.1 GCA_021205045.1 Lachnospiraceae bacterium
TTGGGACATTTTCTCTTGTGGTATATAAGGACATTATCATAAATGGCTTATACATTGAAAAGTTTGCAAAAGAAAACCTTGAAAAAACGCGAAGATGTGTTATCATAATATGAGTGGCATTCTGGCTCATGGCTGGCTTAAGTCATGAGCCAGAATGCGGTCTGACGGCATATATGGTTTTCACACCCGCATGTGCAGTCAATAAATTCTGCAGATTCCCATTGCACTCATTGCATTTGAAGGGATAGGTCTGCGCGAAAGAGGTTCATTCAAGATGGGAAAGAAAGAAAAGAAAACTCCTGAAGTGACGGAGGAAAAGAAGGTTATAACCAGATATGACCGCAAAATGGAAGAGAGGAAAAAAGCCGCTGAAAAGGCGAAGAAGGAAGAGAAGATCTTTCGGATCGGCTGTATTGTCGCCGCTGTTTTAGTGGTTGTCTTTCTGGCATACAGCCTGATCAGGCCTGTGGTGGTCAGATATGCTGCTACTCACAATGTGTACATTACCATTGGTGACTATGAATTTACACAGCAGGAGTTTGATTTTTACACATATACGGCTTACAGTGAATGGCTGGAGAGCTATGGAGACTACGCCGCCCTGTTCGGCCTGGATACCAGCACTGATATCAGCAAGCAGGATTATTACGATGACATGACCTGGAAGGATTATTTTGAGCTGGAGGCCGCGGATACGCTGATTCAGTACGTGGCCCTGACCGACGCGGCCCAGGAAGCCGGCTTTGAGTATGAGACGGATACCTATTACGATTCCTTTGTGGAGTCTGTGGCGGAAGCCGCCGAGGACAATGACATGACTGTTGCTGCCTATTATAAGGAGGCATACGGACAGTACGCCACAGCGGAGGTGATAGAGGAGCAGATCCGGTTCTGCACCTATGCGTCCGGATATTACAATGAGATTTACGCGGGCATCGAAGTGACCGACGAGGAGATCGTGGCGGAGTATCAGGCAGACCCGTCCGCCTATGATTATGTGGACTATCGCGCCTTTGCCCTGGCAGCTGAGTATGAGGACGACGCCGATGAGGACACCATCGCGGCGGCCATGGAGGAGGCGAAGGCTCAGGTGGAGGAGTTCGTGGAGCGGCTCAGCGCCGGAGAGGATTTCAATGAGCTTTGTCTGGAGTACTGTGCTGAGGATTACGTCTCCAGCTATGAGGATGACGGCTCCCTTTCGGAAGGGCTTCGCTACAGTGAGGCTTCCTCTATATATGCGGACTGGCTCTTTGACGACAGCAGGGAATCCGGTGATGTGGAAATCTTTGAAAATGAGGACAGCCATTATTACGCCGTTGCCATGTTTATCGACCGTTATTATGATACGGAGATCAATGATGAAATCTATGACAATCTGTTTGAAGAGAAGCTTAGTGCGTATATCGAGGAGCTGATCGCGGATTACAGCTATACCTTCTCCTGAGAGATGAGCAGATGAATTTGAAATAACCCGACACTGGATAGATAACCGGACGCCTGGAGCTGAAAATCCGATAAAAACCTCATGGATTGTTTATCAGGTTTTCAGAGTGGAGGCTGGTTATCTATTCCTTTTTATCCGGAACGGAGTGTGCCCGATGAGAGTGCTGAAAGATATCAATTATAAAAAAGCGATCACCAACCGTATTACGGTGACAGTGATCATGATTGTTCTGGAATTTGCGCTGCTCCTGTTTCTGTTCTGGCACGTACTGCGGTATTCTACGCTGATTCTGTTCTTTTTTTACCTTCTGAGCAGCATATATGTGATCTATCTTGTCAGCAGCAAGTCAGATCCGGCCTTTCGGATCGGATGGATTATTGTGATTCTGGTGCTTCCTCCGGTGGGAAGCCTTTTGTATCTGCTGTGGGGAGACAAAAGACCGACGAAAAGACTTTCCGCCAGAGTCAGCGCCCAGGATCAGGAGATATTTCCGCTCCTCAAAACGGATTCTGCTGTAATTGAACACCTGAAAGAGTGCAATGAGAGAGAGGCGTCTACGCTCCGGTATATACAGAACATCTCGGACTATCCGGTCTATGAAAATACCAGGACGACCTATTATCCCAGCGGGGAGAGTATCTATGAGGCCATGCTCTCTGATCTGAGACAGGCCAGAGAATATATTTTCCTGGAAACCTTTATTCTGCATGAAGGAGAGATGTGGGGGACGATTCTGGAGATCCTTGTGGAAAAGGCGAGAGCCGGTCTGGATATCAGAATCATGTATGACGATATGGGGTCAGTCGCCCTGCTTCCTTTCAATTATTATAAGGATCTGGAGGCCCTGGACCCTCATATCAGATGTGTCTCCTTCAACCGTGTGGTGCCTTTTCTGGCGATGGTCATGAATAACAGAGATCATCGTAAAATTGTGGTGGTGGACGGCAGGGTGGGATATACCGGCGGCAATAATATGTCGGACGAATACATCAATAAGGTGGTTCGCTTCGGACACTGGAAGGACAGCGGCGTTCGCCTGGAAGGGGCGGCGGTGGACAACCTGACGGCAATGTTCCTGGAACTGTGGAATGCCAGCGGAGGGCAGAAGCTGGAGCCGGAGAAATATCTGGGCCGCGTCCATGAGCCTGTATCGGAGCAGGATGGCTATGTGCTGCCCTATGGCGACAGTCCCCTGGATGATGTCCGGGTGGGAGAGGACGCCTATCTGGAGATTATCAACTGCGCCACAGAATATCTGTATATTATGACGCCTTATCTGATCCCCAGCGCGGAGGTGGAGAATGCTCTTTGCCGGGCCGCCAAACGGGGCGTGGACGTGCGGATCGCTACGCCGGGGATACCGGACAAGAAGGTGGTGTTCCGCCTGACCCGTGCCAATTACAGAAGCCTGATGCAGGCCGGCGTCAGAATTTATGAGTACACGCCCGGCTTTCTGCATTGCAAGTCCTTTGTCAGCGATGACAAGACGGCCATTGTGGGAACCATCAATGTGGACTACCGCAGTCTGTATCTTCATTTTGAGTGCGGGGTATGGATGTACCGGTGCCGTGCGCTGTTTGATGTGAAGGCGGACACGCTGGATGTGATGGAAAAGGGGCATCTGGTGGAGCCTCAGGAGCTGACCCATACCAGAGTGGGAATGCTGCTGGACGGTCTGCTGAATGTGATGGCTCCGTTAATGTGAAAGGAAATCAAAATGTCTGAAAAATTAACACAAAAAGATATCGACCGCATTCAGGCGGAAATAGAAGAGCGGAAGCTTGTGGAGCGCCCCAGGCTTCTGGAGGCGGTAAAGGAGGCCAGAGCCCAGGGAGATCTGAGCGAAAATTTTGAGTATACGGCCGCAAAGCGGGAGAAAAACCGTAATGAAAGCCGGATTCGCTACCTGGAGAGGGTACTGAAAAACGCCAGTTTGGTGAAGGATCACGCCAGGGAGGATGAGGTTGGCATTGAAAAGACTGTGAGGGTCATGTTTGAGGATGACGGCAGTGAGGAGGAATATCGTATCGTCACTCCCATTCGCTGCAACTCCCTGGAAAATAAGATCAGTATTGAATCCCCCATTGGAAGGGCTCTGATGGGGCACAAAGCGGGAGAGAGCGTGGAGGTTGCTCTTCCGGGCGGAGCGGTCAGCGCCCTGAAGATTTTGTCCATCACCAATACGGTGGATGACGGGACGGACAGGCTGAGAAGCTATTAAGCTGATATTTTGCCGTTCACTATAATAAAAAACAGCGTCTTCTTAGCGGAAGACGTTGTTTTTTTGTACATCACCTGATAGTGAACGACAGATGATTGCTGCCGTTCACTATTTACTGGTTGTGTGCCCTGACGAGCGTATATTCATTTTGCGGTGAGTATTATGGAGTTAGTCTGTTGGGGCCGCGGAACAGGAACATGGCATCCTTGATGCCCAGATCCAACAGCAGCATGGTCATGCGGTCTATGCCAAGGCCAAAGCCTCCGTGGGGCGGGCAGCCGTATTTGAAGAATTCCAGATAGAATTTGATATCTTCACCCAGACCCTTCTCCTCAGCCTGCTTTTTCAGAATCTCATAGCGGTGCTCTCTCTGGGCACCGGTGGTGATCTCCACGCCGCGCCATACCAGATCGTAGCCCATGGGGATGCCGTTTTCGTCTCTCATGTGATAGAAAGCACGCTTCTCAGGGCCGAAGCCGGTCACAAATAAAAACTCGTGGCCGTATTTCTCCTGAACCCACTTGTAGCTGAGCTGCTCGGCCTCAGTGGTCATATCGTTCTTTTCACTTTCGTCCACCACATAGCCGTAATTTTTCTCCAGCTCATCATAGAGAGTGCGGAGGTCAACGGTGGGGAAGGGAAGAGTGGGAACGATCACTTCTCTGCCAAAGGCTTCTTTGATCTGCTCGCCGTATTGCTCCTTCACTTCCTTCAGCATGTGGGTTAAAAGCTCCGCCTCCAGATCCATCACATCCTGGTAAGAGTTGATATAGCTGAATTCCAGGTCAAAGCCGGTAAATTCGGTGGTGTGGCGGTTGGTGTAGGATTTCTCCGCGCGGAACACCGGACCCACCTCAAAGATGCGCTCCAATCCGCTGGCCATGGCCATCTGCTTGTAAAACTGCGGACTCTGGGCCAGATAGGCGGACCGGTCAAAATACTTGACCTCAAAGACGTCAGCGCCGCTCTCGGAGGCCGCTCCGATCAGCTTCGGGGTATGAATCTCCACAAAGTTGTGATCCAGCAGATACTGACGCATGGAATTTACCATCACTGTCTGCACCTGGATCATCAGCTGATTCTCATCCGTGCGAAGGTCGATCCAGCGGTAGTCGATGCGCTGGTCAATGCTGGAGCGCTCCACCGCCTTTTTCTTTTTGGTGGCCGGAATGGCCTTGCGGGCGATGGGCAGGGCGTCCGCGATGGATTCGATCCGTATGTCCTCAGGAATGATCTCCACGCCGCCCATTTTTACATATTCATTCTCAATCACCGTACCGGTGACGGAGATCACAGAGTCCGGCGTCAGCTGAGCCACTGTATCACACAGATCGGGAAGCTTTTCCTTTTCCACGGTGATCTGAATCCTGCCGGTAATATCCTTTAAGACGATAAACGCCATATACTTGCTGTCACGCAGATTGTCCACAAAGCCCTGCACCAGCACCTGAGTGCCGGGAGCCTTGACCGCATCCGCAATGTATGTTCTTGTCATTGTGTTCCCTCCAGAGTAAAATTTTTATTATCCCTGATAGTAACTCAAATTGAGAAAAACTGCAACAACAAAATGCGGACTATTTGTCCGAAGTATAAGCCATTTATGATAATGTCCTTATATACCACAAGAGAAAATGTCCCAA
>JAJPYH010000047.1 GCA_021205045.1 Lachnospiraceae bacterium
CCCGTCTCCACATTTTCCACGAAAACGGAACCTTCGCTCATCTCCACTGCCCGCGTTACCAGAGCCAGCCCCAGGCCATTGCCCTCCGCTTTATGGGAGCTGTCCGCCTGATAAAACCGCTCAAAGATCTTGTCCTCCTGCCCTTTCGGAATGCCTGGTCCATTATCCCAAATCGTGAAGACAACCTCATTATCGTCCCTTCGCAGTCGAACCTCGATCAGCCCTTCCTGAGGGACAAATTTGATGGCGTTCCCGATCAGATTCAACCACACATGCTGCAGCAGCCTTTCATCGGCGGTACAATAGATCGTTTCCATCTCCACGTCAAACTCAATATTTTTGGATTCCCACTGAGACTCCAGCGACACAATCACCTGGCGAATCTGCTCATCCAGGCAAAATTGATCTCTCTGTGTCAGTATATTCTGGCTTTCCAGCTTGGAGAGCAGCAGAATATTGCCCACCAGCTCAGACAATCTGCGGGTATTTAAGAGTATTTTCTGAATGTATTCTTCCTGTTCCCCGGTCTCCTGCGACTCACCCTGCAGCAGCATGGTGTAACCCTCAATGGCATTGATAGGCGTCTTAAATTCATGAGAGACATTGGAAATAAACTCATTCTGCATTTTCTCCGAGGCGTCAATGGCTTCCGTCATGGCGTTGAAGCTTTCATAGCTGTCCGTGATCTCTGTCACCGGATTCTTGTCATCGAAAAGTCTGACCTCGCGGTTTCCCTGAGCCACCTCCTTCATCGCCTGGCTCAATCTGGTGATAGGAGCCAGAAAAAATTTGCTCATTACCATAGTGATGTCCGTGCTCAGGACAATACTGAGAATGGGCACCATTACCGTCACCGGAATCTGCATGGACATGCCAAAGGCAAAATCCAGCAGATATGTAACCACATTGGCCACAAACAGAGTCACAATCAGAATGAGCAGAATCACAACTGTAAAATAATGCCGGAGACTGAAGCCTCCTGTTCTTTTCCTCTTATTCATATTGTTCAGCCTTTTATCAGGCCGAGCCTCCCTGTTCTTTTTCACAGATCACCTTTTTGCCGCTGTTTTCTCCTTTTCACCGGCCTGTTCTTTTTTTATCACCTTATAGCCCACGCCGCGCATGGTAACAATCTGAAAATCCGGATTATCCCGGAAACGCTCCCGTAAGCGGCCGATATGCACATCCACCGTGTGCGGTGTGGTCTCCGTATCGTAGCCCCAGATATCATCCATCAGCTGCTGCCTGGTAAAGATACGTCCCGGATATGCGCTCATTTTGTATAGAAGCAGAAACTCCTTCTGCGGCAGCTCCACACTCCTGTCATCCCAGGAAACCGTCATGGAATCATAGTCCATCTGTGTGCCGCCGATGACCTGCCGACGCTCACTGATCATCTGCGCCCGCCTCAGCAGCGCCCCCACCCGCAGCACCATCTCATTCACATTGACCGGCTTGACCATATAATCATCCGTACCGGACAAAAATCCCAGCCGCATATCGTCAAAAGCGTCCTTGGCAGTAATCATCAGCACCGGCGTCCGATCCCCCGCTTCCCGAAGAGAACGCACCAGCTCATAGCCGTCCATAACAGGCATCATGATATCGGAAATAATCAGGTCAATATATTCGTGCTCCATGGTCTGCAGAGCCTGCGCCCCATCGGAGACGCCAATGGCGCTGTAGCCATTCTTGGTCAGCACTTTTTCAAATAACTGCCGCAATTCCCTGTCATCCTCCGCGATTAAAATTCTGTACATTCTTGTTCTCCTGTCGCAATATTAATGTTTTCATCAGCCGATTCCCCCGTCATGGCAAAGAAGCTTCTGCCTCCTGTCGGACGAGTCAGCCAGACATTCTCATATTTGTTTATTGTATATTCCATTTATCAACAGGTTGTCAACTGCAGATCGATGTATGCTGAATTTTTCTCCATTATTCGAGGCTTTGCTTTTTTCACATAATAACAGCGCGGAAGACTCTCAAAATCTCCCGCGCATACTGTCATCAAAAAACTCATTCCTTCATACAAACGGATTAAAAAACCGATCTCCATCCCAGAAGGTAATCACCGCGCTGAGTACCAAAAGCACTATCCCCAGTCCAATCGTCAGCCAGTCGTTTCGCTTCAGAGGGCGTCCCATATACCAGGTTCGCTTCTTTTTATCCTTGCCAAAGCCGCGCAGCTCCATAGCGTTGGAGATCACGTCAATCCTGGCAAGACTGGACAAAATTAACGGCATCAGAATCGTCACTACATTAGATTCTTTTTACATTTGCAGAACGTTCACGACAGGAAATCCCTGATCTCCTGCCCCGCACGCTCGATCTCCTCCAAAAGTCCGCGGGCACTTAAGCGCGTGGCGCCCCGTCCCCAGATGATCATCTGCTCCAGCCGGTCGGAGGTAGCTACTGTAACCTTATATTTGCCCGCCATCTTTTTGACGGTCTTTTCAATATAATGATCGGCGGTCTCCGCTTCCTTTGTATAAACGATGTAAATATTATTGTATTTCTGCACGGTTTCCCGATGCCCCGCCACACGGTAGGCGTCAAAGACCAGGATCACCGTCATTTTCTTGTAGCCCTGGTAATTGCAGAGGATGTCCGCCAGACGGTCTCTGGCCCCATCAATATTCACCGCAGCAATGTCCGAAAGCTCCTCCCAGGCAAAGATGATGTTGTAGCCGTCCACCAGGAGGTACTCCTCCTCTGCCTTATGAAGCTGCGGGCGGTAGACATATTCCTTCGCCGATACTGCTGCCTTGGGAAGGTTTCCCGTTCGCCCCGTGCGTTCCCAGCCTTCCTTTTTGCGGGAAGTGCGGCCAAAAGTACGGGCAAAGATTGCGTCAATCTCTTCCTGAGAGATAAAGTCCGGGGCGGAGCCGCTCTCCTGCATCTTCCGCTGTGCATGATAAGACTGAGGCTTTTCGCCTTGCTGCCCCATCACGCTTTCTGCCCGACCATTCCCCATCAGTACCAAACTGCCATCCGGATCAGCCTCAGACCATCCACTCCGCTGCCCTTCCTCCCTCTCATACTCCTCCATCAGCCCGGTATCCAGATGCATATACTCCTCCACCTGATCCCAGGGCACCACAAATCCTGCGCCATGAGCGCAGAATACGCTGTCCGCCGTGTTCTCCACATCCTCCTCCGGCAGATATTCCAAAGTCTCCAGCACCTCCTCCGTATTATGGCAGGGCGCGTACCCGGCCAGGCGGGTTTTCAGCCTTCCCAGCCCTCTGGTGTAGGAAGCCACCTCCCGCTGATAGCCCTGCATGGTAGAAACCGGCACTCTGCCGGACAAGATCGCCATGGCCGCAACGGCTCTCCCCGAACGTTCCTCTGATGCGGCCAAAAAACCGGACGCTGCTCCCTCCTGTTCATTCGGCTTTCCCGCATTCGTCCCGCCCGGTTTCCCTGACATATCCGCCATCTCCGGCCCCGTAAAGCTGCCGCTCATCCGGCTGATATTGCTCATGGCCCGTCCCACTGTCTCCGCAGGCAACGTCAGCTCAAAATCATACACCGGCTCCAGCAAAACATTTTCCGCTTTCATCAGCCCCTGGCGCACCGCCCGGTAGGTGGCCTGCCTGAAATCTCCGCCCTCCGTGTGCTTGGGGTGAGCCCGTCCCGCCGCCAGTGTGATCTTCATATCCGTCAACTCACTGCCAGTCAGCACTCCCTTATGTCTCCGTTCTTTTAAGTGTGTCAAAATCAGTCTCTGCCAGTTTCTGTCCAATACATCCTCACTGCAGGCTGAATCAAAGGTCAGGCCGCTGCCCGGCTCCCCCGGCTCCATCCACAGATGCACCTCCGCATAATGACGCAGCGGCTCAAAATGCCCCACACCCTCTACCGGCGAGGCAATGGTTTCCTTATAAATAATGCTTCCCTCACTGAAAGACGCCTCGATATGAAATCTCTCCCGGAGCATGGCGCGGATAATCTCAATCTGCACCTCTCCCATAAACTGGATCCGGATTTCCTTATGCTGCTCCTCCCACACGATCCTAAGCTGAGGATCCTCTTCCTCCAGCTGCCTTATTTTCAGATAAGTCTGATACACGTCACAGCCGTCCGGCAAAATCAGCCGGTAATTCAGCACCGGCTCCAGGGACGGCTTTTCCTGCTCTCTCTCATATCCCAGTCCCTGTCCGCTGTAAGAGGCAGCAAGCCCCGTTACAGCACACAGCTGTCCGGCCTTTACCTCACTCACCTGCTCATAATCCGCCCCTGAACAGAGGCGAATCTGATTGATCTTCTCCTCCCCCACCAGGTCTTTCACACGAAGCGCTCCACCGGTCACCTTCAGATGCGTCAGACGATTTCCCTTCTCATCCCTGGAAATCTTATACACCCTTGCCCCAAATTCCCGGGGATAGCGCACCGGCAGCATATAAGTCTCCATGCCTTTCAGCAGCTCCTCCACGCCCTCATTTTTCAGAGCAGATCCAAAATAGCAGGAAAAAATTCCGCGCTCAAATATCAGCTCCCCGATCATCTCCACAGGCAGCTCCTGTTCCTGTAAATACAGCTCCAACAATTCCTCGGAACGTTCCGCCACGCTTTCCTTAAAATTCTGCTCTGATGTATCCGTAAAATCAACACAGTCGCCGCTCAGTTCCCTTTTGAGCAGCCTCATCAGCGCTTTCCTGTCGCATCCCGGCAAATCCATCTTATTCACAAAAATAAACACCGGAATACTGTGCTTTTGAAGCAGCCGCCAGAGCGTAATCACATGACTCTGAATACCTTCAGAACCGCTGATCACCAGAATGGCATAATCCAGCACCTGCAGCGCCCGCTCCATCTCCGCGCCAAAATCCGTATGCCCCGGCGTATCCAGCAAAACCGCCTGATACTCCCCCAGCCTGACTCTCGCTTCCTTGGAGAAGATGGTAATGCCTCTCGCCTTTTCCATCTGATCTGTATCCAGAAAAGCGCCCCCGTGATCCACGCGTCCCAGCCTTCGAATCGCGCCGCAGGCATACAAAATGCTCTCCGCCAGGGTAGTTTTTCCGGAATCCACATGAGCCAGAAGACCGATACAGATATGATGTTCAATTTTACAGATCTCCTGTTCACCCATAATAAGACTCCCGTATTTATATCCTTTTAATGACTTCACTATTATATCAGCCTGTCTCATTCCAAACAAGAAAAAATATCCACAATTCTCTCCGAAATCTTCGTAAAATCCATCACAATTCGTCTGTATATTTTATTCTCTGGAATTACAGCACACTCTCCTTCTTTGTTTCAGGCAATTTGATTTATCTATTCTTCAAT
>JAJPYH010000060.1 GCA_021205045.1 Lachnospiraceae bacterium
CAAACAGTTATAAATAAAGGGTTACTCGCCATTTCAGGTGTGGGAAGTATTAGATAATAAAAAAAGTGTGGATGTATTTACTCATTCTTACTATCAGGGAGTGATAGCTGAGATCGGAAATATCCGAAATAAGGATACTTATGTGCCGCCTCAGGACAAAAACAAATTGTTTTTGGAGAGGAAATTGTCTGAGGTTACGACGTTGGATCGAATTTATGAGTTCACATACCCGGATATTTTGAAAAGGGCAAAGACAGTTGATGTTATCTGGTTCAATGAGAGAAAAATGCCGTGTGCTTTTTATGAGGTAGAGCACTCAACGGACATCAAGAATTCTCTCAACAAATTTTTTGAATTGCAGGATTTCAGAGCCAGATTCGTTATAGTTGCGGATGAAGAAAGGCATCGTCAGTTTGATGATGTGATACGTGCTTCTATTTATAATCCAATTCGCTCGTATGTTGATTTTGTTAATTACGACAGTCTGGTAAACCAGTATGCCAATGAAGGCAAAAAGTATGAGCGGGTAATATAGTTATAGTAAACGACAAGTTATTTTTGTCGTTCACTATAAAAAGGATTTCATGGTGTTTGCGGCAGTGAAATTCGTTAGCTAACTGGCAGCTGTTTTTGCTTCGTGTGATAGCTTATTGGAAACTCTCG
Organism: Lachnospiraceae bacterium; assembly: GCA_021205045.1. Taxonomy (GTDB): domain Bacteria; phylum Bacillota; class Clostridia; order Lachnospirales; family Lachnospiraceae; genus RGIG6307. The sequence goes on from JAJPYH010000060.1 coordinate 664, forward strand.
GTCATTGCTCCAAAAAAGAACATTTGTTCAGAAAGGGTATTGAAAAATACGGAACTTTGTAATATACTACGATCAGAATATGAGTGCAATGAAACTCAAAAAGCGACTATATATCGTAGAGCTATATATTACATTGGGAGGTATAGATTTAAAATGGCATTGGCGGAGAACTTATTTCGTTCTTTCAAAGATAGGGACTCTTTCACATTGAATGAAGCGTACAATGAGTACAGCAGCAAGCCCCACGAGACGATCCGGGCCAGAATTTATGATCATCTGGGAGTGAAATTTGAGCGTATTGCGAAAGGCGTTTATCGAACGATAGATTCTGACGCGGTTTGTGTCGTGATTGAGGGTGATGGAAGAGATTTGTCCATGATTGAGGACGAGAGCATTGACTGTATACTGACAGATCACCCATGGCTGGATCCAAAATCAAACAAAGGCGGCAGCAGATCCTTTGTTTCCTATGACTGCTTTAAATATACACAGGAGGATTTTTACGAGAAGGCCAGGGTCTTAAAGGAGGGCTGCTTTCTTGTAGAGGTTCTTCCGGCGGAGAATGAGAACAATTACGAATATTTATACCAGTTGAAGCAATTTGCAAAGCAGGCGGGATTTGTCTATTATTCAAAGGTGCCGTGGAAAAAGGGAACCTTTGTCAGTAATACCGGGAGAAAGGCCAAGAACACACAGGACATCATGATTTTTTCAAAAGGAAAAGCGCGGAATATGCGTTATGATAAGAAAAGATCAGAGAAGAAGGGGACGGACTGCTGCATGAGCGGCTGCAATGGAATGCTCCCCACAGAATTTGATGTACAGCCTGTGTCAAGAAAAGACAGGATTCATCAGAGTGAATTGCCGGTTTCTCTTTGCGAACAGATATTGAATTTTGTTACATATGAGGGAGAGACGGTATTGGATTCTTTTGCGGGAAGCGGCGCTGTGGGAGAGGCAGCTCTCCTGACGAAGCGAAATTGCATTTTAATTGAGATTCTTGAGGAAAATGTAGAAAAAATAAAGAGGCGTTTTGAAAGCAGTCTATGGTTTCAGACCGCTATGTCATAAATGAAAAATCGATTTTTCACAGTTTCCGCACGATGAGAAAATAGAATCTGAACTTCCCAGAAAATTAACTCTCAAATTTTAACGGTAAAATCTTCAGTTATACTTGTAAATACGGCATTCCTTCCATTGAGAGTAAATTTTCAGAAAGTTAGCATAGAGCAGGGCAGGCCATCCCAAATCTATCGAAAAGAGGTTATATTTTATGGAAGCTATTGACAAAAACAAACTTAATACCGCGATTACCTACGTGGAGAGAATCGCTGACGGCAAAAACCCGGTGACCGGTCAGGACGCGGGGACGGATACGGTGCTGAACGATCCCAATGTAATCCGATGCATGTTCTTCATTAAGGAACTGTTGGAGGGTGTCCGGAGCAACGGCGGTTATATTGGGAGCAGGCCCAAAAAGAGCGAGTTGGCGGACTTCCCGCTGGATGCGCTGCAGTCCTATGTTTACAGAGAGGACAAGCCGATCACCAGGCTGGTGGAGCAGCTGAACGAGCCTGTGGATGAAAGTCTGTACAGGAAATTATCTTACAAGCCGATTACTCAGTGGCTGAAGCTGAACGGATTTCTGCAGGATCATTTCAATACGGAGCTGAGCAAGAATGTGACCGAACCGACGGAAAAAGGGCTTCAGATCGGCATCCGAAGCGAGAGGCGCAGGAGCATGGCCGGAGTTGAATATATCGGAGTGATATATGGGGAGAAAGCGCAGGAGTTTATTGTGCAGAATCTGGAGAAGATTTTGAACGGAGAAGCTGCAGAATAGCATCCAGGTATCCATACTTAAGGGATAGTAAATAATGATGGTACTACACTAATTCGCGGGTTCACTGTTATGAGTATATTATACTCAAACCATAATTATGTGCTCTATCGAAAAGAAGGAGGATTCATAATTTTTTCTTTGTTTTTATGGAATTGGCTGCTCAAACCACTTCAGACATCCCTTGAAATACTTTGCCAATGTCTTATCATCTGCCCGATAAAGCTCATGCTTTGCACCGGGAATACGGACAAAACGAACCGACGGTTTCTGAGGCACTGTTCGTGACGAAGAGGGTTTCCCAGCGGTTTTCTTGGCTCTGGCAAGCTTTCGGATGAATTTTTCCTGCTGTCCTTTGGAGACGCTTGTGTCTTTTTCGGCCTGTATCAGCAAAACCGGGGCGGGAATATTTTTCCATGCATCATTCATCAGATATTTGTTCAGGCGGATCGCCTCCCGCAGCCAGCCATACGAGGCGCCGGACATCTGGAAAAGCGGTTCCGCATTGGTTTTTTCTCTGTACCAGGCATATCGGGCCGGTGATGTGGCGCAGCTGGTTTCAAATGTTTCTGTGCCGTCGTATGCATGCTGCCCAATGACATAATCGTGCTCTTTTCCGATGACGCACGTAAAAGTGACAATTGCTTTTGTGGCAATCCAGGGAACGTTGCCGGTGCTGGGGCGGATCATGGGGGAGGAGAGGAGGATCCTTTGAAATAAATGAGGCTTTTGGGCAGCAAGTGCGGCGCCAATCCCGGCGCCCATGGAATGGGCATAGAGGAAGAGAGGGAGCGGCTGCTTCCAGTAATTTTGGGCTGCCCGGGCAGTAAACGCCAGGTCATCCACATACCGCTGCCACCTGTCTATATGTACAAGGGACAGGTCTCCGTCTGTGAGGCGGTAAGAGCGTCCATGCCCGCAGTGCTCCGGGATACAGACATGAAAGCCCTGCCTCAGGAAATAATAAATGACCTCAAAATATTTGTCGGCTGTTTCTGTGAAGCCGTGGGAAATAAGAATGATGCCGTTACACTGTTCCAGAGAGCCCTGTTTCCTGCTATCTACTGAAACGCCGGAGGTATAGAAAGCACAATATATTTGTTTTCCTGGCTCACGGAAAAGCAGCTGTTCTTCGCGGCGCGGGAGTATATACGGAAGGACATGTTCCTCCATATATGCGGGATAATGATCTTCTGGTTTCATATATTTTCTCTTTTCCTGGTATAAATGGATACGCGCACTATGGCATGAGCCTGGATAATGAGAACAATTTTGCAACAGCCTCAGGCGTTATTGTCCCTTCTGCGCATGCGGATTTCTGCTGCCAGCTCCTCTACCTTTTCATCCGTGAGAAGGTATTTTTGGTGGAATACCCACACGGCGGCTAAAAGGCCGGCAACCGGGAAGAGCGTCATGGTCATCCGCAGGCCGACCACGGAAGATTCAGCAACTGCGGCGGAAGAAACAGCATCCGTATCGGAGCTCAGATTGCATACTGCCAGGCAGATGGAGGCCACCATTGCGGCGACACCGGAGGCAAGCTTTACGACAAAGGTCTGCATGGAAAATATGACGCTTTCGTCCCGGCGGTTATTTTTCACCTCGCCGTAATCCACGGTGTTTGCCAGGAAAATAGTCGTAAGTACGGTCAGCATGCCGCTTGCGGCAAAAATCAGGAATCCCGGGATGAACAGCAATAAAACGTTTGACATATCTGTAAATGCCAGCACGAGCAGGACGATATAGCCGGCCACCGCCATGCAGAAGCTGATATAGAAAATACGGATGGCATCGAAAGCTTTTCTCAGCAGCGGGAAAAACAGCATCATCGCAAGGATCTGTGTGACACCGCCAAATGTGTTGAACAGGGTGTAAGAGCTGTACCAGGAATCCCCGCCGAAGTCGTATTTAAAGAAATAAATGACAAGGTTTGAAGTGATGTAAACAGCACAATTAATCAGCACAATCGTTACCACGACAGCCATGGCCTGGTCATTCTGAATCAAGGCTCTGAACATCTGGCCAACGGAGGGAGATTCCATATCTACCGTTGATTTTTCTCTGATATTCAGGCAGGTGCAGCCGATAAAGAGAACAAACAGGATCGCGACAATCAGTGCGAACCGTTGAAAACCAAGCCGTTCGTTTCCTCCGCCCAGCGCCATGACACACATCATTGTCAGGATCGTGATCAATGCAGAGCCCACACCGGCCGCACTTCTTGCAAGTGTGGTCAGACTTTCACGCTCTTTGCCGCCTTCCGTAAACGCGGGGATCATGGACCAGTATGGGATATCCATGATTGTATATGTCATTCCCCAGAGGATATAGGTGACAGCCGCGTACGCCACCAGCCCGGAGCCGTCAAGGGAGGGAGGCGCCGAGAACATGAGAAACAGGATGACCGCGTTCAGCAGCGTGCCGACCAGAAGCCATGGACGGAATTTGCCGAAGCGGGTTTTTGTTTTTGCCACAATCACGCCCATGATCGGGTCATTGAATGCGTCAAATACACGCGCAGCCATCATAATAATGCCCATGGCAATGGCGTTGACACCGCAGATATCCTGATAGTAATAGAGGACATAGCTTGCTGAGAGCATGTACACCATGTCTTTCCCCACCGCACCCAGGCCGTAGGATATTTTTTCCTTCTTTGACAGTTTCATAGATAATCAGTACCTCCCCGTAGGATAGTTCCGGGCGAAAAGCCTTATTAAAATTATGTTATAAAGGGGTTTCCAATAAGAAGCCGTACTCTCCATGGCGACCATCTCAC
>JAJPYH010000311.1 GCA_021205045.1 Lachnospiraceae bacterium
CTGGCATAAAATCAAATGAAGGTATAGCCAGTTAATTATTATTCGATGTACTAGAGGTATCTTTTTTAGTCAACTCCCTCTTTACCTTGTATTATACAGGAAGCTCTTTTGCACAACATCTGTTGCAAAATGTATGGTAACACCGCGGATTTCATTCATCAAGCCACAATTTCCGACATTTGTCGCATTTTTGAGACCGGTCTCTTGTATTTTTGTGACAACTGTTGTAGACTACGTTTCTGGAAACCGGAGCATCTCAAAACAGGGGATGCGATCCGTTCACACCCATTCATCATTCCAAAAAGGAGGAAGAAATACGCAATGAATAAGCATCCAAAAGTGACCGACGCGACACGGGAAGCCTTTGTGTCAGCCTTCTTTCTGCTCGCCGGGAAAAAGAAAATCAGTCAGATTACCATCCGCGAAATCACGGACCTCGCCGGATATAACCGCACGACCTTTTACCGCTATTTTGAAGATGTCTATGCCCTGATCGAATACAGTGAAAATGAACTTATGGAAAACATACGTAAGGCAATTGAAAAACAGAGCACGGCAGGACAACTCAACGAAAGCCAGTTTTTCAGGACACTGATTCAATGCTTCCATGAGAATAAAAACCGGATTTCCGTTCTTCTGTCTGAGGAAAACCGCGCGCATTTTTTAAGAAGAATTTCCGAAAATGTGACAGATACCCTTTATCGGAAAGAGAACGACACACCAAAGAAAAAGGTCATCCGGGATATCTATTTTTTCGGAATCTTTTACGCGATCAGCATCAATCTGCAAAGTCAGAATGTTCTGTCAGACGAAGACCTGCTCGATATCATCCGTAAAATGTTCGACAGCTGGTACCGGCCGGAGATGATGGGCAATGGATAAAATATAGGATATGAACAACTGGTAAGAATTAAAAAAATGAGATACAGGAGGTGGAGAATACGATATGGTTTATACTTTGTTATCTCTTTCAGTCGCCGCGTTTGCGGGTCTTTTGATGACCCGTGTTTTAAAGCCCTTAAAATTACCGTCCGTCACCGCTTATCTGATTGCAGGCGTTTTGGTCGGTCCGTACTGCCTGGGGCGTCTGGGCATAGAAGGACTGGGATTTGTCACCATGGACAGCGTCAACGATCTGGATGTAATTTCCGATGTAGCCCTCGGCTTTATTGCGTTTGCCATCGGCAATGAATTTCGCCTGACCCAACTGAAAAAGACCGGGAAACAGGCAACCGTCATTGGGATTACACAGGCTCTTATGGCAACCATTTTAGTTGATATCGCGCTTTTACTCGTTTCCATGGCAGCCAACGGAAAACTGACGGCGGCGCAGGCTATCACCCTTGGTGCCATCGCGACGGCCACCGCACCGGCGGCGACCCTGATGGTGGTGCGTCAATATAAGGCGAGGGGCCCACTGGTTGACCTTCTGCTGCCGATTGTCGCCTTAGACGACGCGGTGGGACTGGTAGTATTTGCGGTCAGTTTCGGCATCGCACAGGCAATGGTGACCGGTTCCTACAACCTGATTTCCATTATCATCAATCCGTTGCTGGAAATTATTCTGTCCCTGGCTCTCGGTGCATTGATGGGGTGGCTGCTCACACAGCTGGAAAAACTGTTTAACTCCAATTCCAACCGCCTGACGCTGTCCATTACCTTCGTCCTTCTGACCACGGCCCTGTCCATGCTCGAGTTTGACATTGGTCCTATTACCATCAGCTTTTCCTCTCTGCTGGTGTGCATGATGCTGGGTACTGTATTCTGTAATCTCTGCCCTCTGTCACATGAAATTATGGCGAGAACGGACAGCTGGACCAATCCGCTTTTTGCGGCTTTCTTTGTCATTTCCGGTGCGCAGCTGGAGCTGGATGTTTTTCTGGACGGAACCATCGTGCTGATTGGCCTCGTATATATCCTGACCCGTTCCGCCGGCAAATACATCGGCGCTTTTGTTTCCGCCAAAGCGACACACTGCAGCGATACCATCTGTAAATACCTGGGCATTACGCTTCTGCCGCAGGCAGGCGTCGCGCTGGGCATGTGTGTCACAGCACAGCAGCTGGGTGAGCAGGGAGAACTGATCCGCAACATCACCCTTTTTGCCATTCTGGTCTATGAGCTTGTGGGGCCGATGCTGGCAAAAGCTTCCCTGACAAAGGCCGGAGAGATCCAGCCCATGAGCGAGGAGGTGAAAAACCGCCGTCAGGCAAAGCTGAAAGACATAAATGACACGCCCTATGAAAGGCACGAAAAGCCAAGACACTTATAAAATAATTTTCATCAAAATTTCAGAATTCAATGCGACATTTCGGACCCCGTTGTTGTTGTAACCAAACCTGTTCAATGATAGTATAAAAGCAACCAGATCAGGGCGACGGATCGACTTGTCAGGGCCTGATGTCATTACCATGAAGCAGGCTGTTACTCTGCAAAATATCAGGAAGAACACGAAGGCAGACAGCAGCCGGAAGGGAGATACCACATGAAAAATATTATCACGATCAGCCGGGAGCTGGGCAGCGGAGGACGCACGATAGGGAAGCTGGTAGCGGAGCGTAAAAATATTCCTTATTATGACAGAGAATTAATCGACGAAGCTGCCAAGCTGTCCGGGGTTCCGGCAGAATACATTGAAAAGTCGGATCAGAAAATCACCAACAGCCTTCTTTATAACCTGGCCATGGGAACCAGCTATGGCTACGGTATGCTGGAGGAAGCCAGCGGGCAGCCGCTTCCTTTAACCACACAGGTTTTCTGCGCGCAGCAGGAAATTATCAGAAATTACGCGAATGCCGGAAGCTGCGTCATTGTAGGCAGGTGTGCGGACTACATACTCAGAGATCGGAACGATGTTCTTCGCGTCTTTATCTATTCGGATATGGAAAAACGTGTTGAGCACAGTGTGAAAGAGTATGGAATGTCGGAAACAACCGCGCGAAGCGAAATTGCCCGTTCCGACAAAGAGCGCGCCCGTCATTACAGTATGTTTACCGACAAAGACTGGGGCGACCGGAAAAATTATGACCTTTTGTTGAACAGCGGCGCATTGGGCTACGAAGCCTGTGCCAGGATCATCTGCTCTTGTATGGAAAAAATATAAAGAAGCTCTGTTGCCCGGATAAACAAGAGTAAAGCCGAAAAATAAAAGAGCTGCATTTTGTAGTAATACCCCTGTGATAGTCTTCTGGATTTCATCCGGAATTTCTGTCGCAGGGGTATTTCTTCGCCTGTAAAAAGGACTTTGCCCTATCAGAGTATAGCTCCATTCATCGCAAACGCATCTCTTATGAACCGTACAACACTTGCACAAAGATCGTCGGTTGATGAACGCTGGTCAAAAATGCTATAATAAATCAACTTATGGAAGGAAGGTTCTTTATGAGCTGGTCATTGAAGGATATACCGGATCTTTCCGGTAAGGTGATGATTGTGACCGGAGCCAACAGCGGCCTCGGTTTTGAAACAACAAAGGAGCTTGCCCGTAAAGGTGCCAGGGTTGTGATGGCCTGCCGGAATCCCCGGAAAGCGGACGCCGCCAGGAAAAAGATTATAGATGAGATACCGGATGCCAATCTGGATGTCATGCTTTTGGACCTTGCCAGCCAGAAAAGTGTCGCTGATTTTGCAGATGCATTTCTGGAAAAATACGAAAGGCTCGATACCCTTGTCAATAACGCGGGAATTATGGCCGCTCCTTATTCGGAAACGGTTGACGGGTTTGAAAATCATTTCGCCACAAACTATCTCGGACATTTTGCGCTGACCGCAAGACTGTTTTGTCTGCTGGAAGCGGCACCTGGGGCAAGGGTTGTCCGTGTCAGCAGTCTGGCCTACTTTTTGGGAAATAAAATCAATTTCGATAATCTGTACTATAAAAACAGGAAAGGGTACGGCAAGTGGAGGGCATACGGGCGCTCTAAAATGGAAATGCTGCTGTTTGCTTATGAAATGCAGCGCCGCCTGACTGCGGCAGGGAAATCCACAATCGCGCTCGCCGCGCATCCCGGATTTGCACAGACAAATATAATGCCTGCACAGGCGAAAAACGCTGTTTCCAGGAGGCTGTTAACCCTGCTTTCCTATACCTTAAAGCCTACGATCTACGGCGCCATGCCGCTTATCCGCGCGGCTACGGATCAATCGGTCAGGGGAGGAGAGTATTTCGGGCCGTCAAAGGACAGGATGCCGGACGTGGTACAATCCAATAAGTCTTCCCACAATCTGGAGACTGCGCGAAGGCTCTGGGAAGTCTCAGAAGAACTGACTGGGCTTCATTATCTGGATGATTGAAACTGAATTGTAAAAAGACCCCTGCGGAAGAATCCGGAACATTACCCGGGAATCACCTGCAGAGGTCTTTTTTCAAAAATGTCATATCACGGTTTTCTATATTTTCCAGCGGATCAGCCAGTCCTACGCTTCATCCGCTCCGCTGCCACAACTGTTTTTCTTCCCACGGCAGCATTTCTTCATCATCTTCCACAACCCGGCAGCAACACCGACAATAATAAGTGTTGTGCCTACTGCGATAAACGTGCTGTGTTCCTTCTTGAACTTCCGAAGTTCCTCTTCGTCCATCTTACAAATCTTACACATACTGTTTCGCCTTCTTTCTTTCACACATGTTTCTTCCACATGGAATTCCGATTGCATCATATCATCCAGGGTGACGTTCGGATTTTGATAGCGTCTGCGCTTTTCCGGTACATTCGGATGACGGATGGCCCTGTTTGGACACCACATGATGCAGGCCATGCACTGCTGGCAGTCGTGGCCCCAGACCGGACCGTTTTCAGTCATATGGATGTTATTGTTTTTACAGAGTTTCTCACAGATGCCGCACTGTGTACAGGCATCAGTGGTATAGAAGCCGCCCTCAACAGAGTCCCGGTCAACCCCCAGCAGCTTCTTATTGCCAGTCGCTGATACCCACGAAAGGAACTTGCGGTTGACGCCCTTTCGGTTTTTAGTGGGCGCATCCGATTGGATTTTCTCCGCGATTTTGACAGAAGCTTCGGCTTCATGATTCAGATAGATACGATTGATCCAGTCCGGCATGGGAGAAAATCCCACAATGTGATTGGGCGGCATAGGTAACATAAAGGTCTGAACCGCAAAGTCTGTTTTCGGCTGCAGAATTGCTTTCAGATCGATGCAGACATAACCGTCATAGCCGCCGCAGGTGGCAAGAATAAAGATCTTCTGCTGTCTGGAGCAGCGGAGTTTTTCACATACCTCCTTCACCACTCTCGGCG
>JAJPYH010000082.1 GCA_021205045.1 Lachnospiraceae bacterium
TTATATGGCCGTGAATAATTCAGGATTAATGTAGATGAGTTTTTGGCACCAATTCAGAAAGTGAAGATTCAATATGATTGATATTAAAAAGATGGGAGTTGGCTATACATTAGCAGAAAACAGAGATGTTTGAATGAACCATTTTATGAAAAAACAGAAAGGCGCACACCATGAATTATTGTAATATCAAAAAAACTGACATCGCCGACGGCCCCGGCGTCCGCGTCTCTCTCTTTGTCTCCGGCTGTACCCATCACTGCAGGGGCTGTTTTCAGCCGGAGACCTGGAGCTTTGATTACGGGGATCCTTTCACGGAGGATACGCAGCGGGAGCTTCTGGAGGCCCTTTTGCCGGATTACATCGCCGGGCTGGCCCTGCTTGGGGGCGAGCCCTTTGAGCCGGACAATCAGCGGGCGCTTCTCCCTTTTTTGCGGGAGGTGCGAAGGAGCCTTCCGGGCAAGACCATCTGGGCTTACAGCGGGTATGAGCTGGAAGAGCTGGCCGGTTGGGCGCCGGGGCTTGGCCGGGCGCGGTGCGAGGCGACGGATGAGATGCTTTCTCTGATTGATGTACTGGTGGACGGGGAGTTTATGCAGGAAAAGAAAAATATCACCCTGCTTTTCCGGGGCTCTGAGAATCAGAGGCTGATCGATGTGAAAAAAACGAAGGAGCGCGGGAGCGTCGTGCTGTGGGGTGAGTGAGCTGGGCCGACTACCTTTTTTGAGCGGCAAACAGAGATATTCTGTTGAAGGGAGTCCGGGAAACCGAAGGTAAAGTGCTTAGAAGGCGCATGGAAAGCCGGATGTAGGGAACTGAGAAGGAGTGAAATAATGCGCATTGCTGTGATTTCAGACACACATGATGTACTGCGGGAGGAAGTCCTCGAGCAGATCCGCAGGTCGGATGCCGTGATTCACGCCGGGGATGTCAGCAGCATGGAGCTTGTGGAGCGGATCAGGGAAAATACGCAAAAAGACGCCGCCCTGTATCTGGTGCGGGGCAACGCGGACGGCGATTGGGCCGGGAATATTCCGGAGACGCAGGAGATTACGCTGGAGCAGGTTCGTATTTTTGTGGTGCATGACAGGAAAAAGGCCGTGGTGCCGGAACATTGCAATATCGTTATTTCCGGGCATACGCATAAGTATCAGGAAGAGACCATAGACGGTCGGTTGTGGCTGAATCCCGGCGGCTGCGGGCGCAGACGTTTCCAGCTGGAACTGACCATGGCGATTCTGTACATTGAGGAGCGGACATGGCGGGTGGAGAAAATGGTCATAGAGCCGCGGAAATCGTCCCTGGAAAGCGGCACAGATAAGGAAAGGACACTGGACGCGGCGGCGGATGAAGCCAGGGGAAAGAAAGCGGACACAGCTAAGGAAAATAGAATGAATGCAGCAGCGGAAACTCTCAACAGTGAGATCACGCCCAACCCCCTGGACCTATCCTCCGGCGAACTTCTGCGTCTGATTGAGCGCATTCTCGCCGGAATGAAGCGGGGCAGGACCATCGCGCAGATCGCGGGAGAGCTGAACCTGGAGGCCTCCTTCGTGGAGGAAATCTGCCGGATTTATGTGACCCACCCCGGCGTCACCGCCAACGGAATCCTGGACAAGCTGGAGGTCAACAGGCATATCGAAGCGTGAAAAGCAGCAGGCAAAGTAATCGTGAATGACAATAAACGGAATCGACACAGGAGTGAATAATTTATGGATTTGATAAAAATTCTTGCACAGGAACTGGAAATTCGCCCGGCCCAGGCCGAGGCCGCGGTGAAGCTGATCGACGAGGGCAACACCATCCCCTTTATCGCCAGGTACCGCAAGGAGGCCACCGGTTCTCTGAATGACGAGGTGCTGCGCAAACTGCTGGAGCGGCTCACTTATCTGCGCAATCTGGAAGAAAAAAAGCAGCAGGTGCTTGCCACCATCGAGGAGCAGGGTAAGCTGACGCCGGAGCTGCGAAAGCAGATTGAGGAGGCCCAGACCCTGGTGATGGTGGAGGATCTGTACCGCCCTTATCGGCCCAGGCGCCGCACCCGGGCCACCATTGCCAAAGAGAAGGGGCTGGAGCCGTTGGCCAATGTGATCTGGCTGCAGAGGACTGACCGCCCTTTGGAACAGGAGGCGGCAGGCTTTCTTTCGGAGGAAAAGGAAGTGCGTACCGTGGAGGAGGCCATCGCGGGAGCCTGCGATATTCTGGCGGAGAGGATTTCCGATGAGGCGGATTACCGCACCCGGATTCGGGAAATGACTGTGCGGGAGGGGTTGCTGGTCAGCGAGGCGAAGGATGAAAAGGCTCAGTCCGTCTATGAGATGTACTATCATTTCACGGAGCCGGTCTCCAAAATTGCCGGTCATCGGGTGCTGGCCCTGAACCGGGGAGAGAAGGAGAAGCTTCTGAATGTAAAGATCGAGGCGCCCCGGGAGAGAATTTTGCAGTACCTGGAGCGGAGAGTGATTGTGCGGGACAATCCCCACACCACGCGTGTGCTGAAGGAAACCGTTCAGGACGCTTATGAGCGTCTGATCGAACCGGCCATCGAGCGGGAGATCCGCAATGACCTGACGGAAAAAGCGGAGGACGGAGCCATATCCGTTTTTGGCAAAAATCTGGAGCAGCTTCTGATGCAGCCGCCCATTGCCGGGCAGGTGGTTCTGGGCTGGGATCCGGCATTCCGCACTGGCTGCAAGCTGGCGGTGGTGGACGCCACCGGCAAGGTGCTGGATACCACGGTGATTTATCCCACCGCCCCCACCAACGACACCAAAATCCGGGTGGCCAAGGATACAGTTAAAAAATTAATTCAGAAATACGGCGTTACACTGATTTCTGTGGGCAACGGCACCGCCAGCCGGGAGTCGGAGCAGATCATCGTGGAAATTTTAAAGGATCTTCCCCAGAAGGTCTCTTATGTGATCACCAATGAGGCGGGGGCTTCGGTGTACTCCGCCAGCAAGCTGGCCACTGAGGAGTTTCCCAATTTTGACGTGGGACAGCGCAGCGCCGCCTCCATCGCCAGAAGGGTCCAGGATCCGCTGGCGGAGCTGGTAAAAATTGATCCCAGATCCATTGGTGTGGGACAGTATCAGCATGATATGAATCAGAAAAAACTGGGAGAGGCCCTGGACGGCGTGGTGGAGGACTGCGTCAACCGGGTGGGCGTGGACCTGAATACCGCCTCCGCCCCTCTGATGGAGCATATTTCCGGTATCACGAAGACCATCGCCAGAAATATTGTGGCTTACCGGGAGGAAAACGGCCGTTTCCAGAATCGGAAAGAGCTGCTGAAGGTGCCCAAGCTTGGCCCCAAGGCATACGAGCAGTGCGCCGGTTTCATGCGTATTACCGGCGGCACGGAGCCTCTGGATTCCACCAGCATTCACCCGGAGAGCTATGAGGCAGCAGGAAAATTATTACAATCTCTGGGAATGACAAAGGAAACCCTTGCCTCCCGGGGCGGGAAGCAGATCCGGATCAGGGATTATCAGAAGACGGCACAGCAGATCGGCATCGGCGAGCCCACTCTGCGGGACATGGTGAAGGAACTCAACCGCCCGGGCCGGGATCCCAGGGAGGAGATGCCGAAGCCCATTCTGCGCACCGATGTGCTGGAAATGAAGGATTTGCAGGAGGGCATGATTCTCAAGGGGACGGTGCGTAATGTCATTGATTTCGGCACCTTTGTGGACATCGGCGTTCACCAGGACGGTCTGGTGCATATTTCCCAGCTCACCGACAAAAAATTTGTGAAGCATCCTCTGGAGGTGGTGAGCGTGGGAGATATCGTGGATGTGAAGGTGCTCAGCGTGGATTTGCAGAAAAAGCGGATCAGCCTGACCATGAGGCTGTAATCAGGAAAATGATGAGAATCTGGCCTGTGCCGCCGGGAGAAAAGAAAGGCAGAAATGTCTGGTTGCCGGGCTGGCGCAGGCCGGAAAGTCCTGAATCAGATGAATCAGCAAAAAAAGAAAGAGAGGATATAAGCTTATGGCACTTTTGGAAGTCAATTTTGTATCGAAATCATTATTCAGGGCGGTCACCTTCAAGGCCATTCTGCCGGTGGATAAAATGGCGTTCGGAGCGGAGCCGGTGGAGACGCCCCGGAAGTTCAAAACCCTCTACCTTCTCCACGGCCTTCTGGGAAATCAGGAGGACTGGGTCTCCGGCACCAGGATTCAGCGCTGGGCGGAGGAGAAGGACCTGGCGGTGATCATGCCCGCCGGAGAAAACGGGTTTTATGTCGATCAGCCGGGCATCTGGAATAACTACGGTTCCTTTGTGGGAAAGGAGCTGGTGGAAATGACCAGGAAGATGTTTCCGCTGTCTGACAAAAGGGAGGATACCTTTATCGGCGGTCTTTCCATGGGAGGCTTCGGGGCGGTCAGAAACGGCCTGAAATACGCGGACACTTTCAGCCACATTATCAGTCTGTCGGGGGCGCTGCAAGTGATGGAGGATCCCAAAGAAATGGATGCGCTGAGTGTCAATGTTTCAAAGAGCTGCTTCGGAGATCTTGCAAAGGCCGCAAAGAGCGACAAGAATCCCAGATATCTGGTGGAGCAGATGAAGAAGGAGGGAAGAACGGACTTGCCGCGGATTTTCATGAGCTGCGGCACAGAGGACAGCCTTCTGAAGATCAATCAGGCGTATCGGGATTTCCTGACGGAGAGTGGTTTTGACGTGACTTATTCGGAGGAGCCCGGCGGCCACGAGTGGGATTTCTGGGACAGAAAGCTGAAGGAGGCGCTGGACTGGCTGCCGCTGACCGGAAAGACCCAGGGAATTAACAGCGGCAATGTGGGAGTATGAGGTGACTTGAGTGGAAAAACGCGCAAGATTGCGAATACAGGCTCGGAACCCGTGAATAAGTAACGGTTTCAGATCAGGATTTTTTGCCTCCCTGAAAATTGCGGCATTGCAAGACGGAAAATATTATGTTACAATCGTTGCAGTTAAGAGGCGGCGCGATGAATCAGGTGAATTATCAGAGGGAAATGGAAAAGATCATAACGGATCTTGACAGTAAAGTAAAAGAAGGCGCGGCGGTACCACGCCTTTTTTTGCATGCCTGCTGCGCGCCCTGCTCTTCGGCGGTGCTGGAGCGATTGCGGGAGCATTTCCGGATCACGGTTTTTTATTTTAATCCCAATATTTCGTCCACTGAGGAGTACCAGAAGCGGCTGAAGGAGGAGATCCGCCTGATCGGCTGGTTCAATGACAAAAAGGACGGCACTTATTCCATGGACTAC